>JALELV010000081.1 GCA_022768545.1 Oscillospiraceae bacterium | reverse complement strand
TGATTTCGGGATCATCCACTTAGATATTCCTCAATAGCTCAGCTGGCAGAGCATGCGGCTGTTAACCGCAGGGTCGTAGGTTCGAGCCCTACTTGGGGAGCCAACCATATAGCCGCATATCTTGTATATGCGGCTATTTTGGAATTTAATGGCTGTGGGCCATTAGCTCAGTTGGTTAGAGCAACCGGCTCATAACCGGTCGGTCCTGGGTTCGAGTCCCCGATGGCCCACCATGACAAAAAGATGGCTGACACTATGGGTGAAACACCTGTGGTGCCGGCCTTTTTTAGGTCTTTTACCCGGAAAAGCAGACAGAATGATTTGAACGAGCTGGTGATGACGGGAATGGTGCCTGAATCCTGATTTGCTGAAGCGGGCACAGTTTGGTATACTTACTTTTGTAAGCGCGGTGAGGCGAGGACCTACGGCTCATTTTGATTTGATTTTAAGGGAGATATGGCAATGTATATGGTCCGCAATTTTACAGACAATGACGACATTAAAATTTTGGACAGCAAAGGCCCGTTTTCGATCATTGAATATCAGCGGGACTTAAGCGTTTCGCCGGATTGTGCCGCCACAGCCTATTACTGTGCGCAGATGAATGTGAGAAAACGGCAGCTTGTATGCGCGGTGGGCGCGTCTGGGATCACGCTGCAGGCCGGAGCCATGCAATGGACGGCCGGCGACGTGAATGCGACGACTGGCATTAAAGGAGTCGGGGATCTGCTTGGGAAGGCTATGCGCGGCAAAGTGTCGGGAGAATCGGTCATTAAGCCGGAGTATACCGGGAACGGCATGCTGGTACTGGAGCCTACCTATAAGCACCTGATTTTAATGAATGCCTCTGACTGGGGCGGTTCTGTGGTGCTGGATGACGGCCTTTTTCTGGCCTGTGAGTCCACTTTACAGCACAAAGCCGTCATGCGCTCCAACTTTTCTTCCGCCGTGGCGGGGGGAGAAGGGCTCTTCAACCTCAGCCTAAACGGAAATGGCGTATTCTGTATTGAGTCGGAATGCCCAATCGAAGAGCTTATTGAGGTCACATTGGACAATGATGTGCTGAAAATTGACGGCAATTATGCTATTGCCTGGAGCGCGAGCCTGAGCTTTACAGTGGAACGTTCCGGCAAAAGCTTGATTGGTTCCGCTGCTTCCGGGGAAGGGCTTGTGAATGTATACCGCGGTACCGGTAAGGTTTTGATGATGCCCACGGCGAAAATGCCCAATATTTAATTTTATCTGAGCGGATAACGTTTGAGCGGCCAGCCTGTGCTTTTAGGGTTCGGGCTGGCTTTCATCAATATCAGGATGGTAAAGGCGGGAGAAACGGTTGGACATATTTTCAAGACCTGTAGGTTTGTCAAACATATTGGACAGTGAACTCATTAGGAGATAGCCATCCAATGGGCCTCATAGGAAAGTTGTTGGAACGGCGGTTATGGACAGCAAGCTGTTTCTCAAAATCGGCAAGGGAATAAAAGCTGCGGCAGGAATAAAACCTCTTTTGGTCCTCCCGGTGGCTGCGCTCCACCTTGCCGTTGTGCCTGGGGGTATAGGGACGGATAAGCTTATGGCGAATACCAAGCTCCCAGGCTGCTGCTTCAAAAAGCGTGGGCAGGTTCCGTTTGCTGTTGGAGAAGCGGTTGGTGAACTCAAAACCGTTGTCCGTCTGGACACACTCCACCCGGATACCCCGTCTGGCGTACCACTTCACCAGCTTTTTCAGGAAATCAGCGGAGGAATACGTGGACTGCTCCGGATAGGCTGCCAGGAAACGCAGGCGGGTAAACTCGTCAATAGCGGTGTACTGAAACAGACAAAGATTGGGATCTGTGATACAGCGGCGAGGGACCACCTTTACGTCCACCTGAATCCGCTGACCGGGATAGGTCATCTGCTCGTAAGGCTTAGGCGTATAAGCTTTCTTTTGTTTCTTTCCGGAAAACATTCCCAGCTTCCGCATAACACGAAACAGGCTTTCCGGGCGGCGGGTATAACCTCGCTGTCTCAGACGGTGCCATAGCTCGACCATACCCAGTGTTGGGTTTCTGCGGCGCATATCCCGGATCAATTTC
The DNA here is from genome assembly GCA_022768545.1 of Oscillospiraceae bacterium. Lineage (GTDB taxonomy): Bacteria > Bacillota > Clostridia > Oscillospirales > Ruminococcaceae > JALELV01. The sequence goes on along the minus strand of JALELV010000081.1, from coordinate 2,830 downwards.
AGTTCTGCCTCCGTGTGCTGGTTGGGATGCCTATAGGGACGCCGGGACCGGCAAGCCAGAGACTCCACACTGCCGTCCCAACGCTCCTGCCAAAAGTAGATGTACGACCGGCTTTTGTTATATTTTCGGCTGGCCCGGCTGACGCCGTATTTCTCCGTGTATTTCATTAGGGATTGCCTGTATGCCATGTCCTGTGTTATACTCGTGCTCATGAAGGATATGGCCTCCTTTCGTTAAGTTGGTGCGCACAACTCAACTTTAACCCATGGGGTCTTATCCTTCATCCTTTTTATTCAACTGTCCAACTTGTATTGTAACCCTACACCTGATCCAAGGCAGATCTATGGGTTTTCGGTTGAGATCCGGCAGGCAATATGGTATTATGAGAATAATTTTCTTTTAGGGGGTGGCCGTCCTGGCGGATTCCAATATAACAAAGCGGGCGCTGGCCGCTTCATTGAAACAACTCGTGGAAAGCCAGCCCTTTGATACAATCAGCATTGGCGATATCTGCGAAAAATGTGAGATGAACCGCAAAAGCTTTTACTATCATTTTAAAGATAAATACGATCTGGTAAACTGGATCTATGATACCGAGTTTATTGCGATTGTCCGCCAAAAAGAATATGCCACAAGCTGGAGCTTTTTAGAAGACCTCTGCAGCTACTTTTATAATAACCGGGATTTTTATCGCAAAACTTTTCAGGTGGGCGGCCAAAACTCTTTCTCGGACTATTTTCATGATATCGTCGGTCTGATCCTCACGGCGGACATGGAAGATGTTTTCGGCGGCGACGAGCATATGGGTTTTTACATAGACTTTCTTTCCGACGCCTTTTTCTGTGCGGTCAAAAGATGGATCGCCGCAAGGGACTGCATCCCTGCCGGGGAATTTACAGAGCATTTGAAAAGATGCCTGTTAAAAACATCCCACAAATTATCCAGACCTTTTCACCCGGGTCGGACTGACAAAGGCCGGCGGTTTCACGTCCGGCGCTTTTACCTTGCCGCCTGTACCGTCTGAAGAACATCCTCCAAAGTGCGGCTGAAAATACTGTAGCGCTCCTCGCATTCCATTCCTTTGTAGGTCCGCAGATGTCCGTCCGCATCAAACCCGACCAGGCACTCGTCATCTGATACGATCCGGTCTATCGCCAAAACGTCCTGCTTCAAATCGACCAGGATCAGCGGGTGCCGCTGGCTGCTCCGCGCGGAGACCACACATCTGTAAATTTCCTTCTGCATTTCCGGCATAGAATATTCATCTGTCCCCAAAATCGCGAACGCGGGGTGTTCCGGCAAAACAGACTCCACCCATTCGCCGCTGAGGATCCGTCCCCGGTCCCTTTGGTTATAGCACAGGTATACAGAATATAGCCGCTTCGCCGCACGCAGCTTTTGACAGGCCGCCGGCATGTTCTGGCCGTCGCAAATGGAAAACATAACATTTTTAACGGCCTTTATCTTCTGGATAAAAGGGTCGCTTACCTGGTATCCGTGGAGGAACAGGATAAATGCGCACTCCGGACGGCCCTGCAGCAGCGGAAGCACCTTGTCCGGGTCTCCGGCGGGAAACAGCAGATAAGTATAGATCCCCAATGAGACGCCCTGCCGCAGAAGGTTCGGATAAAAAGATGGATCCGCCCCCAGTTTTTCATCGCCGACGGCCAGTGTCAGCGACCAGGGAATGTTGAAGCCTCTTCCCGCTTCAATTTCACGGATGAGCCGGGCCCCCTTCGTGCAGCCGTTATCGCCGAGATTAACGCCAAACGCGGTCAGCACCTCGTGGTCAACTGAATTGACAATGTCCTCCACAAGCAAATAGTAGGCGCTTTCCTGGCTGTACAGCATTTCCTGGGCGGCTTTCAGAAATTGTTTTTGGAAGCGGCCGCTGGAAAACTCAAGCCCCAGATCCACCAGGTTTCGAACTGCTCTTTCCGGAGATTCCTGAATCTGCCTCAGCGTCCTGCGGACGGTGGATTCAATCAATATCCGGTTCGTCTCTATTATCATATTTTCATCCCCCTCTGCTTATACAGCATATCTCAACACAGCACGGATTCATAGGGACAAAACTCTGTGATTGTCCAAAAAGGAACTCCCCCGCAGCCTGTCGTGTCTTGACTCCCCGCCGATGTCCGGACCTTATCTGCGGGCAAGGGCGGCAATGACACGCCCTTGCCCGGCATTGGTCCTCCCTCAAAAAAGGGGCCAGTCCGCCTCCCGGGCCGAAAGCAAAAGGATTGGAACCGGAGCTTCGCCCACCCCCTTGCAGTTTCCAAGGTCGGCCGCCGCTCCTCCATCGCCGCCGATTTTGACCACTGGGCCAGCATTCCCGCCCTTCTTCCGCCGTTTGCGGCGGCCGGGTCTGCTGCCCGGCACGTTCCACCCGCCTTCGGGGCCTTTGTCTCTGCCCGGGTAAAAAAAAGGCGCCGCTTTATGCGGCGCCTTTTTTTGGCAGGGGCAGAAGGATTTGAACCCTCGGCACGTGGTTTTGGAGACCACTGCTCTACCAACTGAGCTATACCCCTATATTCAAATCAGCGAATATTATTTTACTATAAAAAATCTGCCATGTCAATAAGGGTCTTGAAAATATGTGTAGGACTATTGTAGGACTACAATACATATTGGACAAGAGAATAAAAAGATATGAAGGATATGGTCTCATGGGTTATAGTTGAGTTGTCACACCAAACCAGCCCGAAAGGAGACCATATCCCTCATGAGCAAGAGTATAACACAAGACATGGCCTATCGGCAATCCCTAATGAAGTACGCAGAGAAATATGGCGTCAGCCGCGCCAGCCGGAAGTACAACAAGAGCCGG
>JALELV010000076.1 GCA_022768545.1 Oscillospiraceae bacterium | reverse complement strand
CCCTCGGAACTGCCGGAGCTCTCCGAGCTCTGGGAACTTTCAGAAGATTTGTCGGAACTGCCGGAGCCCTCCGAACTCTGGGAGCTCTCGGAAGAGCTGTCGGAACTGTCGGGGTCCGTCGGCGGGGCCACCTCGCCCCCTGTTACCGTAATAGTGATGGACGCGCTCTTTCCGTTGGGCGAGGTCACTGTGACCACCGCAGTGCCCGCTTTCAGCGCCTTTACATGCCCCGCGCTGGTGACGCTGGCTACCGAAGTGTCGCTGGAACGCCAGCTCAGCTCGGAGCTTGGCGGCGTCCCCTGGGCCTGCACCGTAACGGTGAGGGCCGCCTCCTCCCCGGCCGCCAGCGAGAGCGCCGAGCCCTGGTCGATGGACAGCGACAGAATCTCTCCGCCTGCCGATACCGTGACCTGCGCCGTGGCTTTCAGAAGCTTATCTTTGGTCTGCGCCGTGATGACAGCGGTACCGGGCGTCACGCCCGTGACGATGCCGTTTTTCACCGTGGCAATATTCTTGTCGCTGGTGAGCCATTCCACCTCCGACACGGAGCCGGTAAGGGACGCTGTCAGCGTACCCGTCTTGCCCACGGCCACCGTAAGGCTTCCGGGCGAAATGCTGATGCTCCCGCCCTCCGTCACGTAGACGGTGCACTTGGCCTTGTGGCCTCCGTCCTCCGTTTTAACGGTGATCACCGCCTCGCCCGCGGACAGCCCGGTCACCAGGCCGTTGCTGTCCACCGTTGCCACAGCGGTATCGGAGGAGCTCCAGCTCACGTTTTGATTGGTGGCGGTCTCCGGCGTGATCGTCGCCGTCAGCTGAGAGGCCTTGCCCACCGTCAGGTCCAGGGTGGTTTTATTCAAAGAGACCGACTGGGCCGCTGTGGCGGTGTTGACTACCGTCACCTTGCACACAGCGGTAAATCCGCCGTCCTCGGTGGTGGCCCTAATGGTGGCGGTGCCCAGGGCCACGCCCGTCACATAACCATCTTTATCCACCACAGCGACATTTTGATCCGAAGAGCTCCAGGTCACGTTCTGGTTGGTGGCTTCCTCCGGCTCAAAGTAAGCTTTCAGCCGGGTGGTGTCGCCCACTATAATATCCAAAACGCCGTGGTTCAGGCTGAGCCCCTCCACGGGGATGACAAGTTTCTCCGTCACCTTGATCTGAATGGTAGCGGTAAATCCGCCGTCCTCGGTGGTCACCGTAACGCTGGCGGTCCCCATTCCCACCGCCTTCGCCACGCCGTTTTCGTCCACCGTGACGATGTTGCTGTCAGAGCTGGCCCAGGTTACATTTTTGTTGGTGGCTGCCACGGGCTCAAACATGGGCCGCAGGGTCACGCGCTCGCCCAGGGGAAGCTCCATGCTGGTGCCCTGCTCCAGGCTCACCGCCGTCACAGCGCCCTGCAGAGCCTCCATTGCCTGCTTTTTGGCCACGTAATACGCATTGGGCATCAGGGGATTGGGGTTTACATAGGCTTTGGAAACATCCACCGACGCGCTCTCCCCCTGGCGCACCCGGCGGGCCACCACGGCGAACCGTGCGTCGGAGAACTCGTAAGTACAGGTGGAAAGAGTGATCAGCTCATCTCCGGGCTGCACATCCACGGGGGTCACGATCAGGGAGCGGGTCTTGACGTCGTTTGCAAACTGGATGAGCTCCGCATCGTTTTCCGCATCGATAAAGTTGTGGTAACCAAAGCTGTCCTCTTCCTTGGTAGCGGCGATGAACATTCCGACGATCTTGTATTTCCCGTCCTTGTAGACGCTGTTGAATTCAATGACCGGGTGCTCCTGGTAAAAGGCGAGACCCTGGTAATTGATCAGCTCGCCGAACATCTGTCCGTCCTTCATATTGTGGTTGTAGATGGGGATGTTCGTGCTGGGGATTTTCATATCCACACGGTAATCTGCAAAGGGGATGCCGTGCTTGTTGTCCGCCATGGTAAAGTCTTTTTTCAGGTAGTACTCGTTATCTGTAGTCTGCACCACCGGGTAGTTTACCTGAGTCCCATCAATGGTGAGCCAGCCCACAATATCGGGGTTCTGATCCCAAAGGGCGGCAAATTTCGCCTGATATTCGGATGGATATCCGCGGCTGGGCTTCACCTTGCCGGAGGTTCCCTCATTCATCAGCTCCGCCACACTGTTGTAAAGGTCGCGGTTGCTCTCCGCCTGGCCGTAGTAGTTGACCAGATAAATGCAGGAGCCGGTAAAGGTGCAGACCGCCACCAGGAAGATCACCTTGCGGATCTTATCCACCGTGCTGTCCTTCCGGCTAGGGATCAGGTAGCGAAATACCTTTTGATACCACGGCGTCTTTCTTCTTCTCCTGCGGTGGGCCGGGGCAGTCTGCCCCTCCGCGCCGCTGGAGGCATAGGCTCTGGACGGGGAAGCCGCGCTTCTGCGCACAGGGGCCTCCGCCGGTTTTCGATAGGGCTTTCTATTATTTGGGAGCATAAGACAGCGTCACCTTTCCTCTTTTTGGGTTCTAAGCGCTCCTGGCGCCTGTCTGGTCAATACCCTCTTGAGTATACAGTGCCGTTTTTCCCTTTTTTTCCTGCACGGAAGAAAAAACGCCGGTATAAAACCGCCAGTATACACAAAACATATTAATTGTACCATTAAAGACAGAGAAGCGCCATAGGGAGCGGAAAAAGTTCCATAAAAATTAACTTCTTTGGAGCGGTTTTGTTACAGAACACAAAAAAGAGAGAAGGATCTCTCCTTCTCTCCAAAGTGCAGCCGGTTTTACAGGGCACAGACGCGGATAATCTCCTCGCAGGCGGCGTCCAGATAGTTCACATCCGCCTTTTCGATCTCGCCCTTGTCGCACAGCGCGGTGAGCTGCGAGTCGATGGGCATCTTGGCCAGAACCTTGAGGCCAAAATCCTTCGCGATCTCGTCGATGTGGCTCTCGCCGAACACCGGGATCTTCCTGCCGCAGTCGGGGCACTGGACATAGCTCATGTTCTCGATCAGGCCGGTAACGCTGACGTTCATGGTCTTTGCCATGTTGAGCGCTTTTTCCACCACCATCCCCACCAGCTCCTGGGGGGATGCCACCACGATCAGGCCATCCAGGGGGATGGACTGAAACACCGTAATGGGCACATCGCCGGTTCCGGGGGGCATATCCACAAACAGATAGTCCACGTCGCTCCAGACCACATCGGTCCAGAACTGTTTGACGATCCCCGCGATCATGGGGCCGCGCCAGATGACCGGAGCGGTCTCCTCTTCCAACAGCATGTTGGCCGAGATGATGCTGACACCGTCAGGGGTCTCCGCCGGGTAAATGCCGTCCTCGTCGGAAACAGCCCGCCCCCGGATGCCGAAAGCCTTGGGAATGGAAGGGCCGGTGATATCCGCGTCCAGAATAGCGGTGCGGTAGCCCTTTTTGCCCAGCATGACCGCCAGCAGGGAGGTCACCATGGATTTACCCACGCCGCCCTTTCCGCTGGCAACGCCGATCACTTTTTTGATGCTGCTCATGGGGTGGGGGGCTTCCAGAAAATCTTTGGGGTCTGTCTGTCTGGAGGCGCAGTCCTCCCCGCAGCTGCTGCAGTCATGAGTGCAGTTTTCTGCCATCGTTTTTCATCTCCTGTACCGCCTGGGCAGAAAGCCCGGGCAATATTTTCTATTCTGAGGCGCCGCAGGCGCCGGCTCAGCGAAGCACGCCGAAATTTGGGAGGGGCCACAGGGTAAAGCGGGCCTTCGCGATAATCTTGTCCCCCGGGATGTAGGGGTCGTCCCACCGGCGGGCATCGTTGGAGCCCTTCCGGTTATCGCCAAAAAAGAGGTAGCACCCCTCCGGCACATGAAACTCCCCGGAGCGGTCGGACTGGTACACAACATAGGGCTCGTCCAAAAGGACACCGTCCACCGTGACCTTCCCCTCGTCGTCCACCACTACCGTTTCGCCGGGTAGCCCGATCAGGCGCTTGATCAGCGTCTCGTGAAGCTCCTCCGACTCGAACACCAGAATATCGCCCCTCTGCACCTTCTCCACATTGTGGATGCGGGTGGTAAAGAGGATGCTCTTTTCATCGATGGTAGGGATCATGGAACCGGTCGGGACTACTACAAAGGTAAAAACATATTTGAGCAAAAACAGCAAAACCAGAATTTCCAGCCCAAAGGGCAGGATCCATTCTTTAAAAAATTTTTTCACCGTATCCAAAGGCGGCACTCCCCCGTTTTGCAAAATAAAAACGGGGCCGCGACGCCTCCCCGCTCTTTCTATGATACTCTCTGAAGCCCTCAGATGCAAGAGGGTCCTTCCTCGCCCAGGGTCAGGAGAGCTCCTCCACATAGCGGATCCCAGGGACCATGCCGATCTCCGAGATGATCTCGTAGTGCTTCATCTGGTGCCCCAGGTTGAGCTCCAGCAGGATCGTCGTGTCAGAGTCGGAGATCGCATCCCCCTTATTCACCTCAAAAGAGGAGATGCTGTACCCCTGTTCCCGGGTGTAATCCACAATATCGTGGAGCACCTGGAAATTATCCACCTCGATATAAAGGTTGATAATGCGGCTTTTGCTGTTAAAATAGCTGTCGATCTTGTGCAGCAGGATAATGCCGAAAAAGATAAACAGAAAACCGAGGATCGCCCCGGCGTAAAAACCCGCGCCGATGGCAATGCCCATAGAGGCGCAGGCCCAGAGGCCCGCCGCCGTGGTGAGGCCCTTTACCTGGTTGCGGCGGGTGACGATGATGGTGCCCGCCCCCAAAAAGCCCACGCCGCTGATGACCTGGGCCGCCATCCGTGCCGTATCGCCGGTTTGGTAAAGCGCGCAGATATACTCGTTGGTCATCATGGCAATGCAGGCGCCGATACAGACCAGCACAAAGGTGCGCAGCCCCGCGGGGCGCTTTTTTACTCCGCGCTCCCAGCCGATCAGCCCGCTGAGAACGGTGGCCAAAAGAAGCCGAAGAAAAATAGAGCCGATGCTGGGCTCCATGGTCCTGAGGGAAGTAAAGAATTCGTTCATAGCCAAAGCGCGGCGGCAGCCGCTTCCTCCTGTCGAAAACCGCGCCGGTACACCGCCGTTTTTCAGGCAGGGGACGCGGGGGATTATTTCATCGCCACAGCCTCGATCTCCACCAGGCCTCCCATGGGAAGGGCCGCCACCTGCACACAGCTGCGGGCAGGGCACCCGGCGGAAAAATAAGAGCCGTAAATTTCATTGACGGTCTTGAAATCCGCAAGGTCCTTCACAAACACCGTGGTTTTTACCACATTGTCCAGGTCGGCTCCCGCGGCCTTTAGCACCTCGCTCAAATTTTCCATCGCCTGGCGTGTCTGGGCCGCAACCCCTTCCGCCAGTTTTCCGGTGGCGGGGTCAATCCCCAGCTGGCCGGAGGTATAGATCGCCGCGCCCGCGGCCACCGCCTGGGAATAAGGCCCGATGGCACCGGGGCCTTTTGGGGTGGAAATAATGGTTTTCAACTGTTATCGCTCCTTTTTTAACCCGGAAAGCGTTCTCCCGTCCTTCACCCACAGTGGGTATCATACTCAGTTCCCCTGCACTTGTCAAGAAGCTATGGATTTACAAAGCAAAAAGGAAG
>JALELV010000068.1 GCA_022768545.1 Oscillospiraceae bacterium | reverse complement strand
TCCAGCGCCTGAGACCGACGGTTTTTACTTCAGCCGAAACGATCACACAAAAAAGCCCCCGGCACAAGGCCGGGGGCTTTCAGCGTCTTGGGTCGATTAATACTCGACTTTGAACATATAACGTCTGGTGGACAGGGGGTGATTTCTGATCACAGACAGCTCGTAGGAGTAAACAGCCAGGATCTCGGTCAGCATAAAGGGAGTGAAGACCTCGCGGAAGATACCGGTGACGCTGGGCATTTTGTCAGCATACTCGGCGGTGTCCACGTGGATGATCTTCTTGGTATATCTCTTGGCGAAAGCCAGGACACGGTCAGACAGAGGTCTGGTAGCATCCTCACCCTGCAGAACAATGATGGGGGACTCCTCGGTCAGCATCTCGAAAGCGCCGTGGAAAAACTCACCGGCATGTACGGGATGAGCATAGATCCACTGCATTTCCTCGAGGATGCAGTTGCCGTAAGTATAGCACTCGCCGTAGCCAGCGCCGGAACCGGTGACGAAGAAGAATTTCTCGTCTTTGTAAGTAGCGGCGAACTCTTTGGCCTTGGGCTCTGCAGCCAGCTTGGCATCGTACATCTCGTCAGCGATACCGCCCAGGATTTCCTGCATTTTCTCGTACTCGGGGAAATCACCGTGCAGGTTCAGCATGTAGAAGATAATCTGATACATGATGATCAGCTTGGATCCGCAGGCGAAGGAGTAATCAGCGGTCTGAGCCAGAGGGGATTCCAGATTGCCGGTGAAAGCAATGATGTGAGCACCGCACTCTTTGGCGTACTTGGCAGCGGCAACCGTCTCAGGAGTGGTGCCGGTGTAGGAAGAAGTAATGAACATGGACTCGCTGCAGAACTGTCTGGGTTTCATGTGAACAAACTCGTTGGAGTTGAACTCATAAACAGGCAGCTCGGAGTATTTCTCCACAAAATATCTCATGGGGGACATAACAGCGAGAGAACCGCCGCAGCCTACCAGGAAAATATTCTTGCAGCCTTTGCCGTAGATGGCTTTGACAGCAGCCTCAACAGCCTCTCTCTGAGCAACACCATCGTTGATAACTTTAGTGTACTCTTCTCTGGTCTTTTCCATTTGATGATTCCTCCCGTAAATAATTTTTAACCGTGGCTTCATTTTAATCCCCGTCCGGACAGATGTCAAGCATTTGTCCGGACAAGGAAGTGAAAAAGCCATATGACATATTAATGTATGCCAAAATGTATTATCCTGTCTTATTAGCCCTTAACACTACCGGCGGTGAGGCCGCGTACAAAGGACTTCTGGAAGCAAAGGAACAGGATGATCATAACGGAAGCGCAGACAACCAGGGCCGCCATCAGACGGGGATAGTTGGTGCCGTACTGGCCTTTCAAGTTGGTAAGGCCGATCGGGATAGTCTTGTACTTGTTGCTCTCAATGAATACCAGGGCGAACATGAACTCATTCCAGGCAGTCATAGCGGAGAGCAACGCCGCAGATGCGACGATGGGCTTACACACCGGCATAATAATCTGGCTGAACACCTTAAAGGTGGAGCAGCCGTCGATGTATGCCGATTCCTCCATGGCCTTCGGGATGGACAGCATATAAGAACGCATCAGGAAGGTAGTGAAGGGGATACGAAACGCAGTGTAGGGAATGATCAGGGCCCACAGGGTATTGTAAATGTGCAGGCTCTGCAGCAGTTTGAACAGGGATACCAGGGTGACCTCCGGGGAGATCATCAGGCCGCCTAAAACAAAGATAAACGCGGCATTTTTCAGTTTGAAGTCAAACCGGCTGATGATATAGGAGGCCATGGCGGAGAACAGTACGGAAAAAATAACTGTGCAGATTGTGACAAATACACTGTTGAAGAAATAATCCGCCACACCGAACTTGACAGCTTCATAGTAGTGTTTCCACTGCGGGGCTGCGGGAATCCCCCAGGGGGAGGTAAAGAACTCGGAGTTTGTTTTTAAGCTGGAAATAACCATCCACGCCAAAGGATACAAAATCGAAAAGGCGTAGAGAGAAAACATCAGGAAAATAAAAATTTTCCAAATATTGGAACCTATCTTTTTAGCAATCATCTCTGCACACCTCTCTATCAATCTTGGCCCGTGCGGGAAATCTTCAACTGGATGGCCGCGCAGATAAAGGTAAGTACAAAGATAATGATAGCATAGGCACAGGCCACACCCATTTCATCGTTTTTAAATGCCGCGCGGTACATGGCAGTTGCCAAAACCTCACTGGAACGCCCCGGGCCGCCGACGGTCATAACATAGACCTCGGTAAATACCTTGATAGAGCCCAGAATGGTGACAACAGTGGTAACCAGCAGAGATTCCTTCATCAGGGGGAAGGTAATGTAGCGGAACACCTGGGGCCGGGTGGCGCCGTCGATGGTGGCGGCCTCAAAGAGCTCGCCGTCGATCTTCTGGATACCGACCAGGTCCAGCATCATGCAGTAGCCGATATACTGCCACTGAGAGACGATGATACAGCAGTAGATGGACATCTTGGAATCGCCCAGCCACTGGGGATTCAGATTTGTAAGGCCAATGGCATGAATTGCTCCATTGATCAAGCCGTTGCTGGGGTCATACATAAACTGCCACAGCAGCGCGATGACCGACATGGCAATGAGAGATGGAATAAAAAGAACAGTCCGGAAAAAAGGCTGAGACTTTCTCATGAATTTTTCTTCCAGGCACGCGGCGAACACAAGGCCAAGACCAGCCTGGAAAATGGTGGACCAGAACGCATACAGGAAGTTGTTCTTCAATATCCCCCAGATAACGGGATCCGAAAAAATAAGCTTGTAGTTGTAAAAACCGACCCACTCTTTTACCGGTGAAAAAGAGGCCCATTTATAGAAGCTGAAAACGAAGCTCTGGACCAAAGGATAATACACAAACAGCCCCATCAAAATCAAAACCGGGAGCAGGTAGAGGATAATGATCCTTTTATCTCTATATACTTTCACAGAAACTCCTCCAATGTCCATAGTAAAAGGGGGAGGGGAAAGCCCCTCCCCCTATACTAAAGAATAGCCGTGGGAACCATACAACAGAGATTACGCTTCCTCAGTCTTAACGATCTGGGCAGCCTCCTGCACCTTTTCCATAACCTGCTCGGGAGTCAGGGTGCCATTGAGCATCTCCTGCATAGCGGGCAGATAAGCATCGGAAACCTTGGTATGAACGTCGGTATCCAGCCAGTTGATTAAGGCATCAGCCTCTTCAACATATTTCATAGCCTCTACCAGAGCATAGTTAGCATTGTTCTCATTCAGAACACCCTTAACAGGAACAGGGTAATCCAAATCGGTGATCATTTTCTCCATCCACTCTTTGGAGGTGAGGAGCTTAAGGAATTCCATACCGGTCTCAGGACAATTGGATTTGGAGGAGATCATGAAGCAATCGGGCCCGCCGACGATGTAGTTTTTGTCACCTTTCTCATCCAGCTCAGGCATCGGGAAAACGCCGATCTCCAGGCCCTGATCCATCAGGCCGCCGTACTCACCGGTCTCGCAGTAGAACAGAGGGTTCTTGCCGATCTTGAAGTTCTCAGAAGCAACGTCATGGATAACAGAGTTAAAGCCGTTGCTGAAATAACCTTTGTCGCCCAGTTCTTTCAGATAGCCCAAAGCGGTAACGTAACCGGGATCGGTGAACTCGCCAGTAGCATAGTTATAGTCCTTCTGTCTTACTTCAGAGGGAACGCAACCAGCGTTAAAGCCAGTAATGTAGTGGCAGGCGGGCCAAGGCTGCAGGTTACCGAAAGCAATAGGCTCAATACCTTCGTCTTTAAAAGTCTGACAAATGGTCATCAACTCTTCCCAAGTGGTAGGAGCCTTCATGTTGCGCTCGTCAAACATGGCCTTGTTGTAAACGAAGGTCTTTCCGATGAGGCGGAAAGGAATACCGTACAGTTTTCCATCCAAGGTACAAGGATCCAGCGCGGCAGCCATGAAGGAATCTTTCCACTCGGTGTCAGCATTGAAGTAATCGGTCATATCCCAAGCCTGGCCAGCGCGGGCAAACTTATAGCAGAACTCGCCGCACCAAGAGAAGTACACATCGGGCTGGGAATCAGCACCCATCATAACGCGGAGCTTGGATTTCGCTTCCTCATCGGAAACAGCTTCAATGGTGATCTTGACATTGGGGTTCTTGGACATAAAGTCATCCGCCAAACCCTCGAAGTAGTCCAGGCCTTTGCCAATCTCGGGGAATTTGTGGAACAGCTTCATGTTGATGGGGCCGTCGCTGGCCGGGGCAGAATTGTCGCTTCCGCCGGATGTGCCGCCGGTGCTGCCGGAAGGAGCTGCCGTGTCACCGCAGCCGGCCATCAGGCCAACCGCCATGCACATGACCAACAGAACAGCCAGTACTCTTTTGATATTCTTCATTTGCTTGCTTACCTCCAGTTTTCACTTGGATTTTTTATTTGACTTCCGGCGCCGTATCCAAAAAACGCCGGAAACCAATACAAAATAGAATCGGACGGATGTCCGGATTCCGGCCCCCCTGTCTTCTGGTATATATGTACAAAGGAGATCCGGTTTTTGTGCAATCTGTGAACTGCTGTGTCGCCATTATAGCATGTCACATGACATGTTTGCAAGCCTTTTTCACAAATTTTTAAAATTTTTTAGTCTGTTTCGTCTACAAAATGCTCCATTGCGTCAATTTCTTTTGTGCAATCCCCCTCCAGATCAGCTGTTTTTCCCTTTTGTGTATTTTGCCATAATCGCTGCAAACCCGCTTAAATCCTAACTTTTCCCGGCATTTTGCACAAGAAATCGGCCCTCTTTTTCAAAGGTGTCAACCTGCCGCAAAAATTGGTTCGTCCTTTGTTGATTTTTCCTATGTTTTTTCTCTTTCCGGCCTCCGCGGTCCTCTTCTTCCGCCCTGTCCACAAGAATTGGCCTGCATTTTTATCGCATCTGCCCAATTGACTTTTTTCGCTAAAATTTATATCCTTAAGTCTATAGAGCAGTTGTCATATATTGTCTTGTTTTAAAAAGTTTTATGATAAAGGCAGTCCTTTCCATACCGCTGCAGACAGGGAGGTTTTGTTCATGAAGACGCTCAGGCCCGACAGTCCTCTGCCGCTGTATAAGCAGCTCTCTCTTCTTTTATGGGAGGAGATCCAGTGCTCCTATCCCGCCGGATCCAGGATCCCTTCTGAAGCGGAACTGGCCGCCGCCTATCATGTCAGCATCGTAACGGTCCGCAAGGCGGTAGCTCTGCTGGCGGAGCGGGGGCTCCTGGAAGTTATCCGGGGGAAGGGCACCTTTGTTTTTCCGGACGCCCCCGACGCAGAATTTTCCGGCTATCTGGATTTCAGCTCCTACTGCCGCCGGCTTGGGAAAAAGCCGTCCTCCCGGACGCTGGACCTTCAGGTGCTTGACGCCGAAGACCCGCGCTATCGTTTTCTGCTCCGGGAGGGGGAGCGGCAGGTCGTGGAGCTCACCCGCCTGCGCCTTGCCGACGGCGTACCGGTCATCTGGGAGGTCAGCTGCTTTTCCGAGCGCCATCTTCCGGTGCTCCGGCAGCTGGGAGATGGGTCGCTGTATCAGCTGCTCTACCGGAATGACATCCACCCCGTCCTCGCCCGAAAGCGTTTTTCCATCCGCCTGGCAAATTCCGTTCTTGCCGAGGGCCTGGATGTTCCCCTGGGCAAAAGCCTGCTCTACATCAGCGACAAAGTATACGATGAAAGCAAAAGCCCTTTGCACCTCAACGAGATGTATGTGGTCTCCGACCGTTTCGACATTATTTTTGACCTGGCCAAATAGCGTATAAAAAAGTGCGCAGCACCCTTCATGCCGCGCACTTTTTATATGCCTGTCAGTCCAGGTTCGGGGCCAGGCCCCGGGGAATGGGGCACTGGTACTTTCCGCCGGTCGTCCGGACATACTCCTCCCGGGCCTCCTTCAGCACCTCCGGCCGATCCGCCACCAGCGCAGCTCCCAGCGCCATCACGGCCGCCGCGGTAAGGGTCCCCTTTTCCGCCACGCCGGTCTTCCCCAACGCTGTCACCTGCCAGGAGTGGCAGGCCGTGCCCAGCGCCATGGTGGCCACGTTGATCTGGGAGGTCGGGGCGCAGTAGCTGGCGTCCCCTACATCGGTGGAGCCGCCCACCGCCTGTTCCGTAAAGCTGTAGGGCAGCACCCTGCGGCAAAGTATGTCGTCGGGGGAGAGCTCCCCGCGGGAAAGCCCCATGTTGTGCAGTTTGGTAAAGACATCGGCCTTGTCGGCGTCGCTCAAAGTGGCGCGGATCTCCCTGGCCAGGCGCTCGTCCTCCGCGTCATAGGCCGGCGCACCCAACATCTCAAAGGCCTGCTGAGTGTAATGGTCCAGGGTCTGGTTTGGCACGTAGTCGGAAAGCCCCTCATAGATCCGGATCTCCACCTTCGTTCCGGTCATCAGGGCGGCGCCCCGGGCCACATCACACACCCGCTCATAAATCTCCATCATATCCTTCACCTTGGGTGCCCGGATAAAATAGTTGACGGTGGCTTTGTCCTGTACCACATTGGGCGCGATGCCGCCGGCATCATGATAGGCGTAATGGAGCCGCGCCTCGGGGATGATGTGCTCTCTGAGGTAATTGCAGCCTACGCTCATCAGTTCTGCCGCGTCCAGGGCGCTGCGCCCCAGATGGGGGCAGCCCGCCGCGTGGGCCGTCTTGCCGGTGAAGGTAAAATAGACCCCCAGGCAGGCAAGGCAGCTGCTGCCCACCACGGCGTTGATGTCGTCCGGGTGCCAGGTGTAGCAGGCGTCCAGGTCGTCAAAGCGCCCGTCCCGGGCCATAAACACCTTACCGCTGCCGTACTCTTCCCCCGGGCAGCCGTAAAAACGCACCGTGCCGGACATGCCGTTTTCCTTCAAATAATCCCGAAAGGCCAGCGCCGCCCCCGCGGCTCCCGCCCCCAGGGAATTGTGGCCGCAGCCCTGCCCATAGGCGCCGGGGGAAAGCTCCCTGTGCACCGTGCAGCCCGACTCCTGGGAAAGGCCGGGGAGGGCGTCAAACTCCCCCAAAAAACCAATGATCGGCAAGCCGCCGCCCCAGCTGGCGATAAACGCCGTCGGGATCCCGCTGACCCCCGTCTCCACCTCAAAGCCCTCCTCCCGGAACACCCGGGTATAATAATCAGCGGAGCGGAACTCTTTCATGCCGGGCTCGGCATAGTCCCAGATCGTGCTGTTGATCTCCAGGATCCTCTTTTTATTTTTCTCGATCATCCGTAAGATCTGTTCCTTCTTTTCCATCTTCCTCTTCCTTTCACAGGTCGTTTCATCCGGGCTAGGCTTTTCCGCCCTGCCCGCGGTCCTCCTGGTAACCATTGCATGTCTGCCTGTTTTTGTCAAGCCGAACCTGCAATTTTCCTGCTTTTTAAAACCATCCGCCGTATTAAAAAAAGAAGCGGGTCACCCCCGCTTCCATTCAGTGCTTCGGCACAATGTATTTGAACTTATCGCCCAGTATCAACTGTTTGGTCCGGTGGACCGGGACGTCGTTCTGATCAAAGCAGACCTCCCGCACCTGAAGGAGCGGGGTCTTTACCCGCACGCCCAAAAGCGCGGCTTCCGTGTCCAGCGCCTCGGCGATCTGGATTACCTTTGTGGAGGATTTTAAGTAGATATTGTATTTCTCCCGCAGAATGGCGTAAAGGGAGACGTCATCCAGCTTTTCATCCAAAAGAGCGGTAAAGTGCTCGGGAAAATAATTGTTTTCCAGCATAACGGGCAGGTCGTTGGCGTACCGGACCCGCTGAAGATAGATCACCTTTTCTCCCGGGCGGAGCTGTAGCTCCCGCGCGTCCCGTTCCGTGGGCTCCTTGAGCATCAGACGAATCGTCCGGCTGCCGGGCGTCATACCGTTTTGCCGGCACAGGTTGGTAAAGCTTCCGCCGTTGAGCAGGTTCTCCCCTATTTTAGGGCGGTGCACAAAGGTACCCTTTCCCTGCTTTTTCACCAGCATCTCCTCATCCACCAGTTCGGAGATCGCATTGCGCACCGTGATGCGGCTGATCTGGTACTGCTGGCTGAGCTCCAGTTCCGACGGGATCTTCTGATTGGGCCCCAGCTCTCCACTGAGGATCTTCTCTTTGATCAGGTCTTTCAGTTGCTTATACAGTGGCGTTATACTTGTCTGATCCAACTCGGCCATACCGCTCCATCCTTCCGTCCCATCCACAGCGAAAAGCCGAGGTTTCCCCCGCCATTTGCTTGGGTGTTATTATGACATACTCAACTACTTTTTTCAATACGCCCGTTTTCTTTTTGTAATTTTCCACGAAAACCTTTCCGTTTTTCTTTCTATTTTTCTTCCCCCGGCTCAGAAAGCGGCAAAATGTTCGGAAAATTTTCCTGTTTTTCCCAAAGGCTCACATTATTTTTCCTTTTTGGTCATCCGCGAAATGGCCTCCCGCTCTTTCTGAAGTTCTCCCATCAGGCGCGCAAAGGTCCATCCCCGGTTCGGGCCGGTCACCACCGCTTTCAGCGGGATCTCCACCCCCGCCCTTCTCAGGTCGTCCAAAAAGCTGTGCAGCTCCCGCTCCTCCAGCCCGGCGAGCACCATACACTCCTCCCGGGGCGCGTCAGAGGGCGCAGGCCCCCCTGATGCCTCAAACCCGGCGTAGCCCGCCAAATAGCCCAATGTCTCCCCTGCCTGTTCCGGCAGGACCTTTCTTGCGGGAAGTTCCCGCGCCTTCAAAAGTTTCAGCGTTTTGGCAAGCTTTTCTTCCTCCAGGGCATAGAGCATCACCAAGCGCTTTTCCTCAATGTGAATGCGTGCTTTCATTATTTTTCCCCTTTCAAAAGCCGGCTTTCCGCTTTATGGCCCAGCGGCCGCCGGTATATCTGTTCTCTCCACGGCCATACTAACGGCGGAGGTGAATGAAATGAGCCCAAAAGAACTGCTCTATCTTGAAGACGCCCTGGGACATGAAAAATTTCTGCTCACCCAGTGCCGGGATGCGTCCCAAAACCTGCGGGATCCCGCTCTGAAACAGTATGCCCAGCAAATGGCCGAAAAACACCAGAAAATTTTCAGTCAGTTTTTGAACCTGGTCTGAGCCAGAAGGAGGAACCCCGCAATGGATGACAAATGCATCATGGAAAGTCTGCTGCTTACCACCAAGGGCGTCTGCGACCTGTACCTGCACGGCGCCATCGAATCCGGCACGGAGAATGTCCACAAGGCTTTTTGCAGCGCCCTGGATGAAAGCCTGTTTTTGCAGGACAATCTCTACCAAAAAATGTCCGCGCAGGGCTGGTACCCCACCGAACAGGCCGACCCGCAGAGAATTCAAAAGGTAAAACAGAAATTTTCAAACTGAAAAACAATATTATAACAAAAATAGCCATCCAAACGGATGGCTATTTTTGTTTGGTACGGCGTAAGGGATTCGAACCCCCGACCTTTTGGTTCGTAGCCAAACACTCTATCCAGCTGAGCTAACGCCGCATATACCAATTGACAACTCAATCAGCTTTTATACCCTAACACATTTGCGGCATCTGGTCAATAGTATTTTTATAACATTCCTCAGATGACGGCTTTCTTCGGCGAACTCTTTATTAAAAAGCGCGGCAGAAAAACGACCAGGGAGAGCGCCGTCATTCCCATCATAAACAGCACGAAAATTTTGAGGCCAAAAGAGTCGATGAGCGCCCCCGCCATATAGTTTCCGACGATTCCTCCCAGGGCGCCGGTGATCGCCAGCCCCAGGGTAAGGGCCGTTGAGTTGACCTGGCCGGGCGTACAGCGGCAGATGTATTCGATCATCAGATAGGCATTGGAGATATAAGCCATTCCGGTGAGCACCTGGGCACAGAC
>JALELV010000032.1 GCA_022768545.1 Oscillospiraceae bacterium | reverse complement strand
TCCGGCCGGAAGTTAAAGAACACCACGGAGTCATTTGCATGGATCATGCCCGACTTGTCGCAGACGGTGGGCACCACAAACTCATCGGTAACGCCGTTGTCATAGGAGCTCTGCATCGCCTCCACAGGGCAGCAGGCCTCGTTTCCTTCGCCGTACACCATGGCGTCATAGGCTTTGCCTACGCGCTCCCAGCGGTTGTCGCGGTCCATGGCGTAGTAGCGGCCCATCACAGTGGCCACGCTGCCCACGCCGATCTCCTTCATCTTGGCCAGAAGCTCCTCCACATATCCCTTGCCGGAAGAGGGGGGAACATCGCGGCCATCCATGAAGCAGTGGACATAAACCTTCTCCAGGCCGGCCTTTTTGGCCAGTTCCAGCAGGCCGTAGAGATGGGTGTTGTGGCTGTGCACACCGCCGTCGGAGAGCAAGCCCATCAGATGCAGGGCGCTGCCGTTCCTTTTGCAGTTGTCCACGGCCCCGCGAAAGGCAGGGTTTTCAAAGAAATCCCCATCCCGGATGGATTTGGTGATGCGGGTGAGCTCCTGGTAGACCACGCGGCCGGCGCCGATATTGGTGTGGCCCACCTCGGAGTTGCCCATCTGCCCGTCGGGCAGGCCCACATCCATACCGGAGGCCCCGATCAGGGTGTGGGAGCACTCCGCCATGAGGCGGTCGATATTGGGGGTATTGGCGGCCCGGATGGCATTGCCGTACTCGGAGGGGTTATAGCCAAAGCCGTCCAGGATAATAAGAGCTAACGGTTTTTTCATAGGTATACTCCTTTGCTCGCCGGTCCTTATTTGGAGGCGGCTTTGACGATCACGGAAAAGTCAGGGGCTTTCAGGGAGGCGCCGCCGATCAGGCCGCCGTCCACATGCTCTTTGGAGAGCAGCTCCTCCGCGTTGCCCGCGTTCATGGAGCCGCCGTACTGCACGGTGAGGGCGTCGCCGGCCGCTTTGCCGTAGAGGCCGGCTACCACGGAGCGGATATAGCCGTTGACCTCGTCCGCCTGGTCGGCAGTGGCGGTCTTGCCGGTGCCGATGGCCCAGACGGGCTCGTAGGCAATGATGATCCGGGAGAGCTCCTCCGCGGATACCCCGCCCAGAGCGACCTTCGTCTGCATCCCGCAGATCTCCTCGGTGATACCCTGCTCGCGCTGCTCCAGCAGCTCGCCCACACAGAGGATGACCTTCAGCCCGGCGTCCAGGGCGGCGCGGACTCTCTTGTTGACGGTGACGTCGGTCTCGCCGAAATACTGTCTTCTCTCGGAATGGCCGATCACCACGTATTCCACACCCATTTCCGCCAGCATGTCGGCAGAGATCTCGCCTGTGAACGCGCCGGATTTGGCCCAGTGGCAGTTCTCCGCGCCCACCTTGATGTTGGTGCCGCGGGTGGCGTCCAGAGCAGTCTCCAGGTTGGTGTAGGGAACACAGATGACCACGTCGCAGCCGGCATCCGCCACCAGGGGCTTCAGCTCCTCGATGAGGGCCTTTGCCTCCGGACGGGTCTTGTTCATCTTCCAGTTGCCGGCAATGACGGCTTTGCGCAGTGCTTTATTCATGTCTGACTCTCCTTTTCTTGATCATGGGCCTGCCGCCCAGATTTTCCTTTACTCAGAGAAAGGCGCGAAGCACTTCGCGCCTTTTTCCGGAAAACTTTCTCTTATTTGTCGTTGACGCAGGCAATTCCGGGCAGGACCTTGCCCTCCAGGAACTCCAGGGAAGCGCCGCCGCCGGTGGAGATATGGGTCATCTTATCTCCAAAGCCCAGGGTGTTGACAGCCGCCGCGGAATCGCCGCCGCCGATGATGGTGACAGCCTCGGTCTCCGCAAGCGCTTTGGCCACCGCAATGGTGCCTTTGGCCAGGGTGGGGTTCTCGAACACGCCCATGGGCCCGTTCCACACAACGGTCTTGGCGGATTTGACCTCATTGGCAAACAGCTCGGCGGTCTTGGTGCCGATATCCAGGCCCATCTCGTCCGCGGGGATCTTGTCGGCGTCCACTACCTTGACGTCGATCGGCCCGTCGATGGGGTCGGGGAAGCTCTTGGCCACGGTGCAGTCGATGGGCAGCAGCAGCTTGACGCCCTTCTGCTCCGCCTTTTTGATCATCTCTTTGCAGTAATCGATCTTCTCGCTGTCCAGCAGGGACTTGCCGATCTCGTAGCCCTTGGCGGCCAGGAAGGTATAGGCCATGCCGCCGCCGATGATCAGGGTGTCGGCTTTGCCCAGCAGGTTCTCAATGACATTGAGCTTGTCGGCAACTTTCGCGCCGCCCAGGATGGTGACGAAAGGACGGGCGGGGTTCTCAACGGCGTCGCCCAGGTATTTGAGCTCTTTGCCCATGAGGTAGCCCACAACGGCCTCTTTGACGTAGGAGGCAACACCCACGGTAGAGCAGTGCGCGCGGTGGGCAGCGCCGAAGGCGTCGTTTACAAATACTTCGCCGTCGCACAGGCCGGCCAGCTCACGGCTGAGGGCCTCGCCGTTCTTGGTCTCTTCGGCGCGGTAGCGGGTGTTCTGCAGCAGAACCACGTCGCCGTCCTTCATCGCGGCAACAGCGGCTTTGGCGTTCTCGCCCACAACGCAGTCATCGGCGGCAAAGACGACCTCTTTGCCCAGCAGCTCGGAAAGGCGCTTGGCAACGGGAGCCAGGGAAAGCTCGGGCTTCGGCTCACCTTTCGGTTTGCCCAAGTGAGAGCACAGGATCACTTTCCCACCGTCGGCAAGCAGCTTTTTGATGGTGGGCAGCGCGGCCACGATGCGGTTTTCATCAGTGATCACGCCGTTTTTCAGCGGAACGTTGAAGTCACATCTGACCAGGACCTTCTTACCGGCCACGTTGATATCGTCGACGGTTTTTTTTGCTAAATAGTTCATTGAGATACCACCCTTTCCTTTCATGAAACCCCACCCGCCCGGGGCAGAAGCCGCCGGAACGGAAGCCGGGTTGTTAATTCATGGACAATCCGTTAAATATTGTACCTTATCCCCCGTTTTTTTGCAAGGGTATCCGGCGGGCTCCCTAAAAAAATTTCCGGTTTTTCCAAGGCGTTTTCCGGTAAAACGGCCAAAAACCTCCCCTTGGAGCAGGCAGAAGCTGTTGCAGCTGCTTACAGCGCGAGGATGCGGATGCCGCCGTCCTCTTCCGCCGCCTTTACCTGTGTGACGGAGCTGTCCGCGCTCTCCAGCAGCTTTTCGCAGATGGGATCCTCCACTTCCCGGCGGATGACCCGGCGCAGATCCCGCGCGCCGCTCTTTTTGCCGAAAGCCTTTTTGGCGATAAGGGCGGGCACCCCGGGGCCGTAGCTGAAACAGATCCCTTTCTCTTCCATGGGCTCTTTAAATTCATCGAGCATCAAAGCGGCGATCTTTGCGTAGTCCTCCTCGCTTAAGGGGCGGAATACCGCCACCTCGTCCACACGGCCTAAAAACTCCGGCCGGAGGAACTCCGACAGGGCCTTCATGGCGGCGTCCCGGCTGGCGTCGGCCTGGCTGCGGGCAAAGCCCAGGGCGTTTTCCCGGCGTTCGCTCCCCGCGTTGGAGGTCATGACGATGACGGTGTTTTCAAAGGAGACATTGCGGCCGTGGGCGTCGGTGATATGTCCCTCATCCAAAATCTGCAGCAGGATGTTCATCACATCGGGGTGGGCCTTTTCGATCTCGTCGAACAGGATGACTGAATAGGGCGTGCGGCGCACCTATTCGGTGAGCTGCCCCGCCTCGTCGTACCCCACGTATCCGGGCGGAGAGCCCACGATGCGGGAGACAGAGTGCTTTTCCATAAACTCCGACATATCCAGCCGGATCAGCGGATCGGCAGAATCGAACAGTTCCCGGGAGAGCACTTTGACCAGCTCGGTCTTTCCGACGCCGGTGGGCCCTACAAAGATAAAGGACGCGGGGCGCCTGCGGCCGCTGATCTGCACCCGGGAGCGCTTGACCGCCCCGGCCACCAGTTCCACCGCCTCGTCCTGGCCGATGACATGCTTTTTGAGGGTCTCCTCCAGCCGCGCCACCTTACCAAGCTCCGACTCCTGCACCCGGCTGGCGGGAATCCCCGTCCAGAGCTCGATGACATGGGCCACATCCTCGGAGGTCACCTCCGCCCCCAGGGCGGCGGGCTCCAGCTCCTTCATCCGCTCCTCCAGCTTAATGGTGTCCGCCTTCAGATGGGCAAGCTTTTCATAATCCGCCTCGCCGCTGGCCGTGGATTCCAGCAGAGCCTCGTCCTCCCGGGCGGCCTGCAGCTTCCCGGTCAGCGTGTCATATTCCGCCAGCTCCTTGTTGCGCAGCGACGCGCAGGAGCAGGCCTCGTCCAGCAGGTCAATGGCCTTGTCGGGCAGAAAACGGTCGTTGATATAGCGTTCGGAGAGCACCACAACGCTCTTCACCATGCTCTCCGGCACGGTGACGTGGTGGTAGCTCTCGTAGTATTCCTTGATACCGGCGATCACGGCGATGGAATCATCGATGGAGGGTTCGTTCACCGTCACCGGCTGGAAGCGGCGCTCCAGGGCAGAATCCTTTTCGATATATTTGCGGTACTCCCCAAAGGTGGTGGCGCCGATCACCTGGATCTCCCCCCGGGAGAGGGCAGGCTTGAGGATGTTGGCGGCGTTCATGCTGCCCTCCGCGTCCCCGGCACCCACTAAGTTGTGTACCTCGTCTACGAACAGGATGATGTTTCCCAGGGCCTTCACTTCCTCCACCAGGCCCTTCATACGGCTCTCGAACTGGCCGCGGAACTGGGTGCCCGCCACCAGGGAGGTCAAATCCAGCAGATGGATCTCCTTGTCCCGGAGTTTTGGGGGCACATCCCCCTGGGCGATACGCAGGGCAATGCCCTCCGCCACAGCAGTCTTACCCACGCCGGGCTCCCCGATGAGACAGGGGTTGTTTTTGGTGCGCCGGTTGAGGATCTGGATCACACGGTAGATCTCGTTGTCCCGGCCCACAATGCGGTCCAGGCGGCCCTCCCGGGCTTTTTCGGTCAAGTCCTCGCAGTAGGCCTCCAAAAATTTGCGCTTTTTATTCTTCTTTTCCTTTTTGTCGCGGTCTTCCGCCTTTTCCTTTCCCGGAAGAGGCTGCTCCTGGGCTTTTCCAAACAGGTGCTGAAGGAAAGGGAAGGTCTGGGCACCTCCGGGCTCAAACCCTTCGTCTCCTTCGGCAGGTTCTCCCTCCCCCGGGTTCATCAGGTTCATCATCTGGTCGCTCATATTTTCCAGCTCTTCCTCGGAAAGGCCCATCTGGTTCATCAGGTCGTCCACCGGCTTGATGCCAAGCTCCCTGGCGCATTTCAGGCAGAGCCCCTCGTTGATCGTCTGGCCGTTTTCCATACGGGTCATAAACACCATAGCCGGACGTTTTTTACATCTGCTGCAAATCATACTCATCTCTTGCTGCACACCTCTTGCTTTTGCGGGCGGTGCCCGGGTATTGGCCCGTCAACTGGGCCGGCAGTCAAAGCCGGGCAGTCAGAAGCCCTTCCCCTACCGGGAGGTCCCTCCGCCGGCACCCGGCCGGATCTTTCTTTCTTAAGCACTCTCGATGCCTTGCTGCTATTATACTGGCCGCATGTGAATTTTTTATGACAAAACCATATCCGGAAAGAGAAATCTCGGCGTCCCTTCCCCATTTTGGGGCCAAGAGAAAAAGGGCACTTCCCGCCCTTTAGCCCCGCTTCTCCGCCGAAGCGCCCTCTTTTCCGGTTGCAGACGGCTTTCTGCTCAGGCGCAGGAATACCGGAATATACATCGCAAAGGAAAACACCATAAACCCGGCGGCTACCATCAGCAGCCAAAACACCGCCTGTTCCGAAAGGCCTTGGTACCCCACCACAAACAGGGTAATGGCATAGAATACAAAGGTATACAGCTTGCCAAACCAACGGGCGCCCGCGATATCACGGTTTTTCCGCAGCAGCCGGAACCCCCCGATCATCATCAACAGCTCTTTGAGGATAAAGACCACCAGCAAAAAAGCAAGCTGCGGGTAGCGGATGGCCAGTGCCGCGCATACCGTCGCCTGGGTCAGCTTGTCCGCCAGCGGGTCCAGCACCCTTCCCAGCGCGGTGACCATGTGGAAACGACGGGCAATCCAGCCGTCCAGCAAGTCGGTCAGGCCGGAGGCCAGCAGGATGCACGCGGCCAGCAGAAAGCCTCCCGGGGCATCGGCGGCCAGGTACACCCAGAGGAACACCGGGATCAAAAGGATCCGGCAAACCGAAAGAATATTTGGTATCCCCATATTTTTTATCCCTCGCTTTTTCGGGGCCCGGCATTTTGCGCCGCCCCCGGGGCCGGTCTATCATCCCGGCCCGGTTTTATTGCAGGGCGGGGCATTTTCCCGCCCGGATCAACCCATGATTTTTCAGGCCAACACAGTGCCAAAGGGGTCGTACTGAAAGAAATACCGCAGCAGCCAGGTATCCTCCACCGTCTCCCGGCTGATAAACGGAAGGCCGTCCCCGCTGATGGCCATCATCAGCGACAGCACCAGCACACACAGATAAACCGTCAAAACTCCCTCCAGCGCGCCGACCGCGCCGCCCAAAACGGCGTTGACCGGCCCAATGAGCGGGATGCGGTTGACACACCGCAGGCTGCGGGCAAGCCTTCTCACCACATACATCGCCGCGCTGAATATCAGAACAAACAAAATGCTGGAGATCAGCATGACGCAGGGCTCTGCAAACACCCGGTCCACCAGTTCCGCCGCCGCCTGGGCGCCGGTCTCGGCGGCCAGCTCCTGCACGGAGGAAAAATCCAGCCCGCCGAAGGAGAGCGCGTTGGACACCACCGGGGGAAGTTCCTCCAGAAAGCCCTCCGCCAGCTCCGCCCAC
The DNA here is from genome assembly GCA_022768545.1 of Oscillospiraceae bacterium. Taxonomy (GTDB): domain Bacteria; phylum Bacillota; class Clostridia; order Oscillospirales; family Ruminococcaceae; genus JALELV01. The sequence goes on along the minus strand of JALELV010000032.1, from coordinate 17,736 downwards.
CGCCCGCTCTGCCAAAACTCTTCGGCACAGGCGGACGCCTTTTCCATCAGGGATGGCCGGACAAAGCGCTCAAACAGCGCCGGGGCCGCCACTTTGGAAAAAGCCCCTGCCAGGGCGGACGCGGCAAAAAAGCCCAAAAAGCTTACCATCGTGCGGGCAAACCCTTTTCTGGCCCCCTGCCGGATCAGAAAGATCACAGCGGCCGCAGCCAGAACATCATATACGATCGGTAAATATCGTTCCATTCCCCTTGCTCCTGTCACTGCGGTTTTCCACCGCGCCCCGGCGCTTTCTCTTTCTGCCGGAGTCCGTGGATCTACTATATCATATGCGCAAAAAGATTACAAATCACAAAGCCGGGCAGCTCTACTGCACCGTGATCCGCTCCAGGGAAGAGGGGGTCAGCAGATAGAGGCTCTTTCCCACCAGCTGCATCTCCAGCACCTCCAGCAGAGGCGACATCTCCTCCAAAAGCTGGCCATCCGGGCCGTAGAGGTACAGGACGCCGCCGCTTCGCACCACGATCCGCTCGTCGGAGGCTGTCACCTCCTCCACCTGAAAATCAAGCAAAGCGGTGCCGGCCTCCTTTCCCGTGTAATCCAGCACCGAGAGCTCCTGTTCTTTAAATTCCCGGTAGTCCCCCAACAATAAAACGGTATGGAGGGCAGGTTTATCTTCAAAAGCAGCCAGCGGCTCCTCTCCAAAATCCGTCCGGGCCATATGCTTACCCGTCTCGGAAAAGGTCATCGTATCCCCGGAAGTGACCGCCTGAAGGTACCCCTCCTTATAGCGGAGGGAATGGATGAGCTCCCCCGGAAGCTCCTCGCGGACAAACTCCTTCTCCCCGTCAAAGCGAAACAGCAGCAGGGTGGAGTAAAGCTCCCCGTCCCGCACGTTCACCGTGCCCACCGCCATCTCGTCCCGCCGGTCGGACAGGGCCGCCGCCATGGCCCGGCTGTCCGCCGAGCGCCACTGGTACAGCTGGCCAAGGCTGCCGTCCAGTACCGTCACCTCCGAGGCGTACCGCGCCCCCTCCGTCACCAGCACCACCCGGTGGTCCGCCGAGATGTTCCCGGTGACGACGGCCTGTTCCAAGGTTTTGCTGCCCACCGGCCGCGTCTTGGATTCCACCCGTATCTGGCGGGAACCGGTGTCGTACAGCAGCACCCGGCTGCCGCCTATCTTCATCACCGGGTTTGCGTAGCCGTGCTGTACCCGGCGGATCTCCTTGCCCTGGGCGCTGTAAAAGATCAGGTCCGTGTCGGTGAGCACCGCCAGCTCGTTGCCCATGGGCTGCATCTCCCGCACCGTGATACCGGAGATTTCCACCGGCCAGCCGGGCCCGCTGCCCAGGCCGATGAGGCGGTCGGTCAGCTGCTCCACCAGATGCAGGCGGGAGATCTCATGCCGGAAGGCCACGGCCAGGGCAATGGCCACCCCGATGAGCATCAGGATCATCAGGCGGCGGGCAAAGCTTGCCCGCGCCCGTTTCCGGCGCAGCCTTTCAATATGCTCCAGTGCCGCCATCGTCTCCCCCCTCCCTTCTGAAACCGTCCATATCGTAAAATACCCGGTCCAGGTAAAGCCCCTGGGCGGGAGCCGTGCGCCCTGCACGCCGGCGCTCCGCACCCTGCAGAAGCTCCGGGATCTCCTGTACCGAAAGTTTTCCCTCATTCACCCAAAACATGGTGCCCACCATGATGCGCACCATGTTGTATAGAAAGCCGTCTCCCTCCACGGTAAAGGTAACAAGGCTCCCCTCCCGCTCCACGCCGCAGCGGTAGATGGTGCGCACCGTGTTCGCCACATCGCAGCCCGCGCTGCAGAAAGCCGAAAAATCGTGCCGGCCCTCGTAGGCGGCACACACCGCCCGGGCCTTTTCCAGGTCCAGCGGCGGGTAGTAGGCGTAGGCCCGCCCCTCCCAGAAGGGGCTGCGGGCGGGGCTGTTCCAGATGCGGTAGCGGTAGCGCTTTCCCCGGCTGCTGTACCGGGCGTGAAAATCCTCCGGCACCTCCCGGCACTCCTGCACCGAGATATCCCAGGGAAGCAGGCCGTTGAGCCCCCGCTGGATGCGAAAAAGAGGCAGGTCGCTCTCTGTGCGGAAGCTGACGCAGTAGAAGGAGGCGTGCACCCCCGCGTCGGTGCGGGAACAGCCCTTGATATCCTCCCGCCGCCCCAAAAGAGTCTCCATGGCGTCCTGCAGCACCTGCGCCACCGACAGGGCGTTTTTCTGTACCTGGAAGCCGTGATAGCGGGTGCCCAGATAGGACAGGGTGAGCAGGATGTTTCTCATGGGATCCCTCCGGTCATTTTGTAGGCGGCGCGGCGCGCCCCAAGGGCCTCAGCCTCAAAGCAGGGCCGGGGCGTACAGGTTAATGGCGATGACCCCTGCCAGACAGAGCAGGGAGAACAGGGCGCACACCGCGTCGGCACCGCCCATATGCAGCTGTTTCATCCGGGTCCGGCCCTCCCCGCCCCGGTAACAGCGGCACTCCATGGCCAAAGCCAGCTCGTCCGCCCGCCGGAAGGCCGATACGAACAGCGGGATCAGCACCGGCACCAGGGCCCGGGCCCGCTGCATGAGCCCGCCGCTCTCCATATCCGCCCCGCGGGCCTTCTGGGCGCTCATGATCTTATCGGTCTCCTCGATGAGGGTGGGGATAAACCGCAGGGCAATGGTCATCATCATGGCCAGCTCGTGCACGGGGAAATGAAGCTTTTTCAGCGGCCCCATAAGCCGTTCCAGGCCGTCGGTGAGGGCGATGGGGCTGGTGGTGTAGGTGAGCAGGGAAGTACCCGCGATGAGGCAGATGATGCGCACCGACATGATCACCGCCGTGACAAGCCCCTCCCGGGTAATGGTGAGGAACCCCCAGTGCCAAAGGGCCTCCCCCTCTATGAAAAACATATTGAGAATGGTGGTAAAGATGATGATGGGGACCACCGGCTTGAGGCTTTTTAGGATCATCCTGGGCGGCACCCGGGATACCCCGTAAGCCACAAACAGAAAGACGATCCCGACCAAAAGGCCAATGGGGTTGGTGGCCGCGAAAAGGATGACGATATACAAAAAGGTAAGCAGGATCTTCACCCGGGGGTCCAGCCGGTGCAGGACGGATTTACCGGGAAAGTACTGCCCGATGGTGATATCTTTAAGCATTCTGTTTTCCCCCTTCCGCCAAAGCCCGCAGCAGCTCGCGCTTTGCCTGCTCCACCGTAAACACGTTGGAGCTCACAGGGTATCCGCGCCCGGCCAGGGTGAGGAACACCCGGGACACCTGCGGCACCGACAACCCAAGCTCCGTCAGCTCCGCCGCGTGGGAGAACACCTCTTCCACCGGGGCGTACATAAACACCCTGCCCTGGTTCATCACCAGGGCGGTCTTGGCGTATTTTGCCACGTCTTCCATGCTGTGGGAAACCAGCAGCACCGTGTTTTTTTCCTGCTCGTGGTATTCCCGGATCTGGCCCAGGATCATCTCCCGGCCCTTGGGGTCGAGGCCCGCGGTGGGCTCGTCCAAAATGAGCACCCGGGGGCTCATGGCGATGACCCCGGCGATGGCCACCCGGCGTTTCTGGCCGCCGGAGAGCTCGAAGGGGCTCTTCTGAAGGTGTTTTTCCTTAAGCCCCACAAAGGCCGCGGCGTGGCGCACCCGCCGGTCGATCTCCTCCTCCGAAAGGCCCATGTTGCGCGGGCCGAAGGAGATATCCTTATAGACGGTATCCTCAAACAGCTGATATTCCGGGTACTGGAACACCAGCCCCACCTGAAAGCGGAAACGGCGGATCTCCTTGGGGTTCTGCCACATGTCCTCGCCGCCCACATAGATCTTTCCCTCCGTGGGGCGGAGAAGGCCGTTGAAATGCTGGATCAGGGTGGATTTTCCCGAACCGGTGTGGCCGATGACCCCGACCATATCCCCTTCCCCGATCTCGAGGTTCACGTCGGAAACAGCGGTCTTCCGGTAAGGGGTATCGGGCGAATAGACATAGGTCAAATGCTCAGTTTTAATGATCGACATGGCTGCCCTCCAGCAGAGCGGCGACGGCGTCCACACACTCTTCCTCGAAAATGATATCGTCCGGGATCCGGCAGCCGGCCTTTCGAAGCTCGTAGGCAAGCTCCGTCACCTGGGGCACGTCCAGCCCCACCTCTTTTAAAACGGTGACGTGGGAAAATACTTCCCTCGGGGTGCCGTCCAGCAGCAACTTCCCGCTGTCCACCACCACTACCCGGTCACATCGGGCGGCCTCGTCCATATAATGGGTGATGAGCACCACCGTAATGCCGTGCTCCCGGTTTAAATCCCGGATGGTGGAGAGCACCTCGACGCGGCCCATCGGGTCCAGCATGGCGGTGGGTTCGTCCAGCACGATGCACCGCGGCCGCATGGCGATGACCCCGGCGATGGCGACGCGCTGCTTCTGCCCGCCGGAGAGCTGATGGGGCGAATGTTCCCGGTACTCGTACATTCCCACCGATCTCAGTGCGTCATCCACCCGGGTGCGGATCTCCGCCGGGGGAACGCCCAGGTTCTCCAGGGCAAAGGCCACATCTTCCTCCACAATGGTGGCGACCAGCTGGTTGTCCGGGTTTTGGAACACCATGCCCACGGTCTGGCGGATGTCGTAGATCCTGTCCTCCACGCGGGTGTCGATGCCCGCCACCCACACGGTCCCCCCGGAGGGCAGCAAAATGGCGTTGAAGTGTTTGGCCAGGGTGGATTTACCCGAGCCGTTGTGCCCCAGCACCGCCACGAATTCCCCCGGGTGAATGTCGACGGAGACGTCGTCCAGCACCGTCTGGGTGGTCTCTCCCTCGTAGGCGGGGTAGGCAAAGGTAACATTTTTTGCGCTGATGATTGGGTTCATATCCATCATTTCCCTTTATATGCAGGATCAGTGCCTGCCCCGGCGGACAGGTCACTGTCGTAAAGCTTTTTTCTTATTTTTCCCAGACAGCCGTGCTGCCGCAGGGCAGCGCGAAACCGCTCTCCCGCACAGGAAGGCCGATCTCGGAGGACGAGATGCGGCCGGGCCGCCCCCGGCCCACCGTCACACCCAGCAGGTATTCCATCACCGAAGCGGGCAGCCCGGTGGTGTAGGAGTTGAGCAGGAAAAACAGCGGGTCGTCGGAGAGCACCCGGGAAGTAAGTTCCACCAGGGCGTAGATCTGGTCCTCCAGCTTCCACACCTCACCCCCCGGGCCCCTGCCGTAGGAGGGCGGGTCCATGACGATGCCGTCGTACCGGCTGCCTCGCCGGATCTCCCGCTCCACAAATTTTTTGCAGTCGTCCACGATCCAGCGGATGGGCCGCTCTTCCAGGCCGGAGAGCTTTGCGTTTTCCCGGGCCCAGTTCACCATGCCCTTGGAGGCGTCCACATGGCACACCGAGGCCCCCGCCGCGGCGCAGGCCAGGGTGGCCCCGCCCGTGTAGGCAAACAGGTTGAGCACCCGCACCGGCCGGCCGGCCTTTTCGATCTTCTCCCGCATCAGGTCCCAGTTGACCGCCTGCTCCGGAAAAAGCCCCGTGTGCTTAAAGCCGGTGGGGCTCACCTTAAAACGAAGGTCTCCGTACCGGATGGCCCACTCCTTCCGCGGCATCCGGTACTCCTGCCAGCTCCCCCCTCCGGAGGCGGAGCGGAAATACCGGGCGTTGGCCCTGCCCCACTCGACGCATTCCTTCGGGGTATCCCAGATGATCTGCGGGTCCGGCCGCACCAGCAGGATATCCCCCCAGCGCTCCAGCTTTTCCCCGCCGGAGGTATCGATGATCTCATAGTCTTCCCAGTTTTGTGCTATGCGCATGACTTCACCCGCTTTTTGTCCCTTTCTTCGCTCAGGAGAGCTGTTTTTCGATCTCCTTCGCCACCGTTTCAGCGATCCGGCGGATCTGCTGCTCCTCCGGGCCCTCCACCATCACGCGGATCAGGGGCTCGGTGCCGGAGGGACGCACCAGAACGCGGCCGATGCCCTCCAGCTCCCCCTCCAGCGCCGCGATCATATCCCAGAGGGCCTTGGCGTGGGGAAGCTTTGCCTTCATCCCGGCGTCCGCCGGGGCGTTGATGATCACCTGCGGGTACACCCGCATCACCTGCCGCAACTCGGACAGGGGCTTTTGCTCCTGCGCCATGGCGTCCAGCAGCTGCAGGGCGGAGAGCTGTCCGTCCCCTGTGGTCATGTGGTCAAAAAAGATAATATGGCCGGACTGCTCTCCGCCCAGGTTGTAGCCCCCGGCGATGATCTGCTCCAGCACATAGCGGTCCCCCACCTTGGTGGTGACCGCCTGGGTCCCGGTCTCCTCGGCGTATTTGAAAAAGCCGATGTTCGACATGACGGTGACCACCACGCCGTTTTGGGCGAGCCTCCCCTCCCGGGCCAGTCGGCGGGAAAAGATGGCCAGCAGCACGTCGCCGTCCACCAGGTGCCCCTCCGAGTCCACCGCCAGGCACCGGTCGGCGTCGCCGTCAAAGGCCACGCCCAGGTCCATCCTGTGGGCTCTGACATAATCGGCCAGGGCCCCGATATGCATGGAGCCGCAGCCGCGGTTGACGTTCACCCCGTCCGGCTCGCAGTTTAAAAAGACGCACTGGGCCCCCAGCCCCTCAAAGATCTGTCTGGCTGTGGCGCTGGCGCTGCCGTTGGCGCAGTCCACCGCCAGGCGCAGGCCGTCAAAATTCCCCTTTATGGTGGAGCGGAGGTGGTCGATGTAAAGCTGCACGTATCCGCTGCCGGTGTCCACCCGGCCCATCTCCTCCGGCCCGGCCAGGGCGGCGGGACGGGCGTGGTCCAGCACCATGGCCTCAATGGCCTCCTCCTCGGCGTCGGTGAGCTTAAAGCCGGTTCCGCCGATGATCTTGATACCGTTGTACTGGCAGGGGTTGTGGGAGGCGGTGAGCATCACGCCCGCGTCCGCCTTCAGCGCCCGGGTAAGGTAGGCCACCGCCGGGGTAGGCACCACTCCCAGCAGGGTGACGTCGCACCCCACGGCACACAGCCCCGCGCAGATGGCTGCGCTGAGCATGGACGCGGAGCTGCGGGTGTCGGTGCCCAGCAGAAAGCGGCATCGGCTCCCCTTCTCCTCCCGGATGATGGTGCCGGCGGCTTTGGCGATCTCACAGGCGAGCTCGCAGGTAAGGTCCCGGTTGGCAATGCCGCGCACGCCGTCCGTCCCAAAAATTCTTCCCATGGTATCCTCCTAAATGCGGGGCGTCTCCCCCGCGTCCTCCAGGTTCAGCTGTTCGTAAGCGCCGCCGTTCTCGGCGCCGGGAGCCGCGATCCCCAGGTGTTCATAGGCGCGGCGGGTAACGCAGCGCCCCCGCGGGGTGCGGCTTAAAAACCCGATCTGCATCAGATAGGGCTCGTAGACGTCTTCCAGCGTGACCGACTCCTCGCCGATGGCCGCCGCCAGGGTATCCAGCCCCACGGGGCCGCCTCCGTAGCTTCGGATGATGGTAGTCAGCATCCGGCGGTCGATGGCGTCCAGGCCCAGCTCGTCGATCTCCAGCCGGGCAAGGGAGCTGTGGGCGATCTTCTCTGTGATCACCCCGTCCCCCATGACCTGTGCAAAATCCCGCACGCGTTTGAGCAGCCGGTTGGCAATACGCGGCGTGCCCCTGCTGCGCCGGGCAAGCTCCAGGGCCCCCTCCTCATCGCAGGAGATCCCCAGGATGCCGGCGCTCCGCAGGATGATCCGCGAAAGTTCCTCCGGGGTGTAGAGCTCCAGACGCAGCACCACACCGAAGCGGTCCCGGAGCGGGGCGGTGAGCTGGCCCGCCCTGGTGGTAGCCCCCACCAGGGTAAAGTGAGGCAGGTCCACCCGGATGGAGCGGGCCGACGGCCCCTTGCCAATAATGATATCCAAAGCGTAGTCCTCCATGGCGGGGTAGAGCACCTCCTCCACCGCCCGGGAAAGGCGGTGGATCTCGTCGATGAAGAGCACGTCATTTTCATTTAAATTGGTCAGCAGCGCCGCTAGGTCCCCCGGCTTTTCAATGGCGGGGCCGGAGGTGATGCGCAGGTTTACATGCATCTCGCAGGCGATGATGCCGGAGAGGGTGGTCTTGCCAAGGCCGGGCGGGCCGTACAGCAGCACGTGGTCCAGCGGTTCCCCCCTCATGCGGGCCGCCTCGATGTAGACCGAAAGGTTTTCCTTGGCCTTTTCCTGTCCAATATATTCCCCAAGGGTTTTGGGGCGCAGGGACGCCTCGATGTCCGAATCCTCCCCGCCGTACTCCGGCGCCACGATCCGGCTGTCCAGATCCATCTCTTCCACTTCCACGGGCCAAGGCCCCCTTTCTCTTGGTTATCTTCCGCCCGCCAGGCCCTTGAGGGCGCGGCGGATGAGCTCCTCCACCGGAGTATCCGGGCTTTGCCCGCCCAGAGCCGCAGCGGCCTCCGACTGGCTGTATCCCAAAGCCATCAGCGCCGTGGCGGCCTCCCCGAGGTTCCCGGAGGAGACCTTGGCCGGGGCCTCTCCCGCGGCAAAGCCCTGGGCAATATCTTCGTTTGTCACCTTGTCCTTGAGCTCCAGGATCACCCGTTGGGCAAGCTTGGGGCCCACCCCCGCCGCCCGGGTGATGGCCTTGACGTCCCCGGCCGCCACCGCAAGGGCAAAGCGGTCCGGCGTCAGCTCCGACAGGATGGCCAGCGCCGCCTTGGGGCCCACCCCGTTTACCGTCTGCAGCATTTTAAAGCAGCGCAGCTCCTGCCCGTCGGCAAAGCCGAAGAGCTCCACCGCATCCTCCCGGACATTGAGCACGGTATATAAGGTCACCTGGCTCCCCCGGGGGGGCAGGGCGCCCAGGGTGGTGTCGGTGGTCTTGCAGGCGTAGCCCACTCCGCCGCATTCCACCACGGCAAGGCCTATCTCGGTGTGGATGAGCTTTCCCCTCAGACTGTAGATCAAAGCCGGCCCCTCCTCTCTGTTTTTATCGGCAGTATTCCAGCAGCCGGCGCCCGGAGCCCGCACAGTGGGCGTGGCAGATGGCGATGGCCAGGGCGTCTGCGGTGTCGTCGGGCTTTGGGATCTCGTCCAGGTGCAGCAGCACCCGCGTCATCTCCATCACCTGTTTTTTGACCGCCTTGCCGTAGCCCACCACCGCCTGCTTCACCTGCATGGGGGTGTATTCGTACACCGCCGCGTGGTGCTGGGCTGCCGAAAGCAGCGCCACCCCCCTGGCCTCCGCCACACCGATGCCGGTGGTTCGGTTGTTTGTAAAAAACAGCTTCTCCACCGCCATGGCTTCCGGATGGTATTCCTTCAAGATCCCGCTCAGGTCATCGTGGATGATCTGAAGGCGCCGCTCAAAGCGCAGGTCCGGCTCCGTGGTGACAGCGCCATAGCCCAGCGTGCGAAATTTATTTCCGGTATATTCCAGCGCGCCCCATCCCAGGATGGCGTAGCCGGGGTCGATCCCAAGAATAATCATAAGCTATGTCCCGCCGCCCGCATCGGGCGTCATCCCTCTTCCCGTTCTTTTATCCTATGACGAAAAGGGCTTTTTCAGTACTTCCGCCCCGTTCGGCTATTCCGATTTATTATATCACAACACTTTTCCGCAAACAACCTTTCTCCTCGTTTTTGACTTTTTCCGCAAAAAGCTTTCCAAAAAGTTTAAAATCCGCTCATTTGTATGACATGCCCTGTATTTTAAGTTTTCTTTATGCAAAACAGAAAAAACTTGGTTTTTTTGTAAAATGCCCTTGATTTTTGGACAAACTCCGTTTATAATATAGTCCTGCCAATCAAATACTGTATGGACGATTAGCGCAGCTGGTAGCGCATCCGCTTGACGTGCGGGAGGTCAGGGGTTCAAGTCCCTTATCGTCCACCAGGGGTGCTGTTCCCGCAATAGTGGGGGCGGCATTTTTTTGTCCGTTTTTATGCGGATGCCCTTCGCACGAAAGGCCGCTCCCCTGCCCGGCGAAAGGGTTCGCCGGGCATTTTTCAAGCAGGTCGCAGTCCGCGTTCTTTCCGGCACAAGGCCGTTGCAATTTGCCCTCAAACCCGCTATAATGGCGAGGTAAGCATGTATTTTCCCGCATTTTGCCCGTCCCGGCCATAAGCCCGGGCAAAACAGGGCAGACTAAAAGGGGACCCATCCAACCGGAAAGGAAGATAAAACCATGACCATTACCAAGGATTCCATCATCGGCGATATTCTGGACGCCGACCGCACCACCGCCGAATATTTCATCGCCATGGGCATGCACTGCCTGGGCTGCCCCGCCTCCCGGGGAGAATCCGTGGCGCAGGCCTGCGCCGTCCACGGAGTGGACCCGGACGAGCTGGTGGCAAAACTCAACGCCCATATGTCCGGCAAATAATCCCGGGCACCCTGACGGGACCTCTTTTTTCGGGAGGTCCCTGCTTTTTGTAAATTTTTGTTCTGACAGAAGGGGAGAAAGCTCATCATGGTATCGGGCGGAGAGCGTCTGAAGCTTCGGCTGGAGGGGGCCTTGGGCCTTGCGGCCCTCGGGGCGGATTTCCGCCGTTTTTCCTGGATCCATTTTGCATTTCTTGTCTTTACCAGCCTGCAGACCACTTTCCTCAACACCCTTCTTCTGCGCCTTTCCGACAATTCCGGCATCGTCATGTGGTATAACCTGCTCAACTTCGCCTTCAACCCGCCCGGCACGGTGCTGGCCATGTATTTTGCCAACAAAAAAGGGGCCGTCAAGTCCATGTATCTGGGTGTGGCCCTGTATGTGGTCATGTACCTGATGTTCTTCGGGGCCATGAACGGTCCCGCATCGGTGTTTATGCCGCTCATTGCGGCGTTGGTGTCCCTGGCGGGCGGGTATTACTGGATGGCTTACGACCTGTGCATCATCCAGTACAGCTCCGACCGCAGCCGCGACGCGGCCCTCGGCTTTATCGGGGTGGGGACCGGAGTGGTCTCCCTGCTCATGCCGGCGGTCTGCGGGTGGGTGATATCCGCCTTTGCGGGGCTTTGGGGTTACGTGGCCATGCTGGGTTTTTCCCTGGCCGTGGCCTGTGTCATGCTGCTGTTTGTCAAAAAGCTGCCGGAAAAGCCTGCCCCCACGGAAGAGATCCACTTTGGGCGGGCCTGGAAGCGGTTTTGGAAGACCCCTGTGATCATGAGCAGCCTCTGGGCGGAATTTATCAAGGGCATCCGGGCGGGCACTTTTTCCTTTTACCTCAACCTGCTGCTCTTCGATCTGGTCCGCAGCGAGGCGCTGGTGGGGATAAACACTCTGCTGGTGGGCCTCGCCTCCATCCTGGCCTACTGGGTGCTGGGGCGGCGGGTGCGCCCGGAAAACCGCCTGCGCTACATGGCCGCGGGCATCAGCACCCTGCTGTGCTGCACCCTGGTGCTGTTCTGGCGGCTGGACGCCGTCACCATCATGCTTCTGAGTATCATCAATTCCTATTTCAGCTGTTATATCCTCAACACGCAAAACAGCATCTACTATGCCGCCGTGCAGAAAGCCTGCGCCGGGCGCTCGCAGCAGCTGGAGCTCATGGGGGTAAAGAGCTTTTTCCTCGACTACGGCCGGGTACTGGGCATCTTTATCGTCATGCTCCTGCCCCAGAGCCGGCTGGGCAGCGTCTGGAGCATGGTGATCCTCACGGTGCTCCAGTACGGAATGCTCCTGTTGGGGCGCTTTACCAGCCGGCGCCTCGCCCGTCTGCCGGGGGAGTGACCCTTTTTGCCGGCCCGCTTTTCAGGATAGGAGGAACCGCCATGATCTCTCTGGACCCACGGCTCTCGGCCGTCGCCGGAATGGTGCGTCCCGGTGCCCGCACCGCCGATATCGGCACCGACCACGGATATCTGATCGCCTATCTGGCCGGGGAGGGGGTCATCCCCTCCGGTTTTGCCTGCGACATCAACCCCCGGCCTCTGGAAAAGGCCCGGGGCATTCTGCGGGGACAGGGCCTGCTGGGCCGGGTGCAGCTGCTGCTCACCGACGGCCTCACCGGCCTTCCCCGGGACGCGGTGGACGACATCGTCATCGCCGGCATGGGCGGAGACACCATTATCCATATCCTCTCCCAGGCCGGATGGAAGGACCCGGACAAGCGCTTCCTGCTCCAGCCCATGACCCGCGCTCCCCAGCTGCGGCAATACCTCTGCCGGGAGGGGTATGAAATTTTAGAGGAACGCGCCGCCGAGGCCGGCGGTTTTGTCTACACCGTCCTGCGGGCGGCCTATACGGGAAAGGCCTGGGAGCCGGACGGGCTCTTTTGTGCTTTCGGGGCTATGCCCCGCTCCGCCGGGGCGGAGGCCCTCTCTTACCTTGTGCGGCAGCGCGCCGCCGCCGCCGCCCGCCTGGAGGGGCTGCAAAAGGCCTCCGCCCCGGACGCCGGCCGCATTGCCCGGGAGAAGGAGCTGCTCCGGCGCATGGACACCGTGATCGCGGAGAGGGAGGAAGCACCATGATCTGTATCGGAGACATCCAAACATACATCGGCGAGCTCGCGCCCTTTGAAACGGCGGAGAGCTGGGACAACAGCGGCCTGCTCGTCGGCTCGCCGGAGCTTCCGGTCACCCGGGTCCTCACCGCTCTGGACGCTGCCCCGGCGGTGATCGCCCGGGCTGCAGAGCTCGGTGCGGAGCTCATCGTCACCCACCACCCCCTTATTTTCCATCCCCTGCGGTCGGTGCCCTGCGGTTCCCCCGTCTGGGAGGCTGTCCGCGCCGGGGTATCGGTGCTCTCGGCCCACACCAACCTGGACGCCGCCCCGGGCGGCGTCAACGACGCGCTGGCCAGGGCACTGGGGCTGAGCGAGCTCTCCCCCCTTCCGGGGGAGAAGGCCCTGGGGCGGATAGGCTCCTTAAAGGAGCCCATGGCCCCGGAACGCTTTGCCGCCTATGTAAAGGAAAAGCTCTCCTGCGGGGGGCTGCGCTATGTCCCCGGCAGGCGCCCTGTGCGCCGGGTGGGGCTCTGTTCCGGCGCCGGCGGCGGGTTCCTGGCCGCCGCCGCGGCCGCCGGGGCCGACGCCTTTGTCACGGGGGATGTAAAGCACGACCAGCTTCTCACCGCCCGCGCCCTGGGGGTCACCCTGGTGGACGCCGGGCATTTTGCCACCGAGCGGGTGATGGTACCGGAGCTTGCCCGCCGCCTGAAGGAGCGTTTTCCCGGCCTCCGCGTGGAGGTGTTCCCCGAAGAAGATCCGGCCCGCTACCTGTAAATTCTTTCTGACCTCATGATAAAAGAAGGAGGTGCCCGCCATGGCACTGGACGGCGCTTTTCTGCACGAGCTTGCCCACGAGCTCTCCTCCGTGCTGCTCGACAGCCGGGTGGACAAGGTCTACCAGCCCTCCCGGGAGGAGATCGTGCTGCTGATGCGCTGGAGAGGCGGTTCCGCCCGCCTGCTGATGTCCGCCGCCGCGGACAGCCCCCGCATCCATTTTACCAAGACAAACCCCGAAAACCCCAAATCCCCGCCCATGTTCTGCATGCTGCTGCGCAAACACCTGGGCTCCGGGCGCCTGGTCGAGATCCGCCAGCTGGGCATGGACCGCATCCTGCACCTGGTCTTTGAATCGGTCAACGAGATGGGGGATCTGGTGCGCCTTACCCTGGCGGTGGAAATCATGGGGCGGCACTCCAACATCATCCTGGTGGGCCCCGACGGCCGGGTCATCGACGCGGTCAAGCGCATCGACCTGGAGATGTCCAGCGTCCGGCAGATCCTGCCGGGCATCGGCTATGTGCTCCCCCCTCCCCAAACCGGAAAGCTGAGCCTGCTGGAAAGCCGCGGGGATGAGATCCTTGCCCGGATAGAGGAGCTGGAAAACACCGACCTCTCCAAAGCCCTGATGAAGGTGCTGCAGGGAGTCTCGCCGGTGCTGTGCCGGGAGGCCGCCTCCTACGCCGTGCGGGACCTGGACGTCCGCTCCCGGGAGCTTGACCCGGAGCAGCGCCGCCGCCTCTCGGAATACCTCGATTATCTCTCCTCGGTGCTGCGGGAGCACACCGGCACCCCGGTGCTGCTCTCGGAGCCCTCCGGGAGGCCCCGGGAGTTCTCTTTTGTGCCCATCAACCAGTACCGGGGGGCGCTGCTTTCCCGGGAATACCCCTCCTACTCCGAGCTGCTGGACAGCTTCTACGGGGACCGGGACCTCATGGAGCGGATGAAGCAGCGCTCCCACGACCTGCTGCGGCTGCTGGCCAACACCTCCGACCGCATCGCCCGCAGGATAGAGGCCCAGAAGGAGGAACTGGGGAAATGCGCCCAGCGGGACACTCTCCGCCAGTATGGAGACCTCATCAGCGCAAACCTGTACTCCCTCTCCAAGGGGATGACGGAGTTTTCGGCCCAGAACTTCTACGACGAGGCCCTGCCCACGGTGCAGATCCGTTTGGACCCGCGGCTGACCCCCGCCCAGAACGCCCAGAAGTATTACGCCGAATACCGCAAGGCGGACACCGCCGAGCGGATGCTCACCGGCCTCATCCGCCAGGGCGAGGCGGAGCTTGAGTATCTGGATACCGTTTTTGACGCCCTGGTGCGGGCCACCCGGGAGGCGGAGCTTGCCGCCTTGCGGGAGGAGCTGACCGCCGCCGGGTACCTAAAGCGCCGCGGCGGTCAGAACCGCCGTCCGGAAAAGCTTGCCCCCCTGCGCTACCGTTCCTCCGACGGCTTCACCATCCTGGTGGGCCGCAACAACCTTCAGAACGACCGTCTCACCTTAAAGGAAGCCCACAACTACGATGTCTGGTTTCACACCCAGAAGATCCCGGGCTCCCACACGGTGGTGGTGAGCGAAGGAAGGCCGGTACCGGATTCCACCCTGGAGCAGGCCGCCGTTATCGCCGCCTACAACAGCCGCGCACGGGATTCCGCCCTGGTGCCGGTGGACTACACCATCATCAAAAACGTCAAAAAGCCGCCGGGAGCCCGGCCCGGCCGGGTGATTTACAGCGACTTTAAAACCGCCGTCGTCACCCCCAGCCGGGAGCTCTCCGAATCCCTGCGGGTGGAATAAAAAAATAGCCTGCGGCTATTTTTTTACGCGCATCCGCCCACTCCTGTGGGCGGGCGCTTTAAATCTTATGGCCGTGGGCCGCGGACGGCCCACATGGCCGTTTTCATAGCTTGCCGCAGGCAAACTATGAAAAATAGCCTGCGGCTATTTTTTTACGCGCATCCGCCCACTCCTGCGGGCGGGCGCTTTAAATTTTATGGCCGTGGGCCGGGGACGGCCCACATGGCCGTTTTCATACGCTCCCGCCGCGGCGGGGACGCATATCACAGCAAAGAAGGTTTTGACAGTATGGCAAACATCATCGCCGATTATCATACCCACAGCACCATCTCCCCCGACGCCAAGGGCCCCATGGAGGACACCTGCCGCGCCGCACTGGAAAAGGGCCTCTCCGAGATCGTCTTTACCGACCATTTTGAGTGCCGCGCCCCCGGCCAGAAGGGCTTTTTCTTCGACCTTCCCTATCTGGAAGGGTATTTTAAAGAGCTTTCCCGCTGCCGGGCCCTGTTTGACGGCAGGCTCGTCATCAAAAGCGGCATCGAAATGGGACAGGCCAATGTAAACCCCCAAATGGAAAAAGATGTGATGGACGCCTTTTCCTTCGATTACATCATCGGCTCTGTCCACAAGCTCGACAATATCGACCTCGGCAACATGACCTACACCCCGGAGAGCGTGGACGGCATCTGCCGGGAGAACCTCCGCTACCTGATGCAGCTTGCCAAAACCGGCACCTTCGACTGCATGGGTCATGTGGACCTTGTCAAGCGCTACGCCGCCAAACAGGGCATGGCCGTAGACCTGATGCACTACCGGGAGGAGCTGGAGGAGATCTTCCGCACCCTCATCAGCCGCGGCAAGGGCATCGAGATCAACACCTCCGGCCTACGACAGGAGGCAAGGGAAGCCCTGCCCTCCCTCTCTATTTTGAAGCTCTACCGCAGTCTGGGCGGCGAGATCCTCACCGTGGGCTCCGACGCCCACATCGGCCGGGATGTCGCCGCGGGCTTTAACACCGCCCGGGAGCTGGCCCTGGAGGCGGGCTTTACCCGCCTGGCCCTCTACCGGAACAACACGCCTTCCTTTTACTCCATCGCCTGATTTATTTTTAAGGAGGAATCATCCATGTCCCCACTGCTTTGGGCCCTTCTGGCCGTTTCCGCCGCCGTTTTGCTTCTCCTGGTCATCTGTCTGGCGCGCGCTTTTATCATCAAAAAGAACATTCCCGCCGCTCCGCTGGTGCGCCGGGAAAACCCGGACGCCATCCGCATTGCCCGAAAGCTCTCTCAGATGGTGCAGGTCAACACCGTCGTCCTGCCCGGGGAGGACAACCCCCGCCAGTTTGACCCCATGATCGAGACCCTGTCCCGGCTGTTCCCCAACGTATTCTCCCGCTTTGTGCGGCTGGATGAACTGGACAACAACCTGCTGCTGCGCTGGGAGAGCGGACACCCGGAGCGGGAGGGCATCCTCCTGATGGGCCATATGGACGTGGTGGACGCCGCGGGGGAATGGGAGCACGACCCCTTTGGCGGGGAGATTATCGGCGACGTGCTGTGGGGCCGCGGCTCCATCGACATCAAAAGCGGGCTGTGCGGCTTCTTTGAGGCCTTCGAGCAGCTGATTGCCGAGGGGATGGTCCCCGGCCGGGACCTGTATATTTTCTGTTCCCGCACGGAGGAGAATTCCGGCCCCGGGGCCTCCATGGCGGTGGATTACCTGTATAAGCGCGGCGTGCGCCTGGAAATGGTGCTGGACGAGGGCTGCTCCATCGGCGAACGCCCCATGGAGGGGGTCAACCGCCCCTATGCCCTCATCGGTCTGGGGGAAAAGGGGTATGTCAACCTCAAATTTACCGCCCGCTCCGGCGGCGGCCATTCCAGCGAACCGCCCCGCCTTTCCACTATCGGCCGCCTGTCCCGCTTTATCGCCCGGGTGGAGCGCCGCTCCCCCTTTCCCTGCCGCTTAGACCCCACCACCCGGCGGATGCTGGAGACCTTTGCCCCGGAGATGGCCTTTAAAGACCGCTTTGTCTACGGGAACCTCTGGCTCTTCGGCCCCGTCATCGAAAAGACCTTCCGCCGCAAGGGCGGCTTTCAGGGGGCGCTGTTAAAAACCACCGCCGCCTTTACCATCATTGAGGGGGCCCATGCCGCCAATATCCTGCCGGATACCGCCTATGTCATCTGCAACCTGCGCCTTTCCCCCCACGATACGGTGGAGGGCGTGCTGGCGACCATGAAAAAGCTCGCCTCCCGCTACGGTCTGGAAACCGAGCTGATGAGCGGACGGGGAGCTTCCTCCATCACCCCTCTGGGCTCCGTCCCCTATCAGGCCATCGAGAAGGCCGTGGCCCGCCACTTCCCCGGCACGGGGGTTTCCCCCTACCTGGTGTTGGGCGGCACCGACGCCCGGCATTTTTCCAAAATATGCGATAACGTCCTGCGCTTTGTGCCCCACGCCCTCACCGGCGAGGAGGTGCGCACCGTCCACGGGCGCAACGAGCACATCAATATCCACGCTCTGGCCAATGAGGTGCCCTGCTACAAGGACATCATCCGGGAACTGGGCAGCTGACGCTATTTTAAAAGGACGGAGGTCCCTCGCAAGGGGCCTCCGTCCTTTTCTTTTGCGGCGGGAACGCCCCGGAGCCGGGATTTGCCCGCATGAACTGCCCCAAAAGCTGCCTTAAAACGCCTTGATCTCAACCTGCGGCAGCAGGCGGGCTACCTCCTCCGGGCGGGGCGGCCGGGCCCCCTCCTCCTGTACCGA
>JALELV010000025.1 GCA_022768545.1 Oscillospiraceae bacterium | reverse complement strand
AAAATGTTTCTTATTCTGGGGGGCTGCATCACCGCCGCAAGCAGCTTTCTGCTCTATTTTGGGACGCAGGGCCCCCACCTTGTGAGCATTATCGTCCTCTATCTGGTGACCAGCCTGTACGGTATTGGGGAAGGGCTGTGCTACATGACGACCCACCCCTACTATCAAAAGGACATCCCGGAGGAGGATATCGGCTCCGGGATATCGGTACAGACCCTCTGCACCACCATGGGAGCCACCCTTTCCGCCACTTCCTATGGGGCGGTTTTAAATGGGTTCGGCGGCGATGTTGCCGTCGCCTTCCCTTATATGGGCCTGGTGGTGGTGGCTGCCACGGCGGTGTATCTGCTTCTCGGTATCTTTTTTGTCCGGTTTGGCCCGGCGGAAAAGTGAAGTGCGGCTTGTGGCCGGTTCTGCCTCAAAACCGGGAATATTGCCGAAAGAAAGCGGTGTTTTATGAACCTGGCCATTACACTTCTTGCCGCCGCGGCCGGCGGCCTGCTCGCTTTAAAACTGAAGATCCCGGCCGGAGCCATCATCGGCGGAATGGTTTTTGTGGCGGCTCTCAACATCATCTGGGGCATTGCCTCGGTGCCTTCCGGGGCGCGGGTCGTGGTGCAGTCGGTGGCGGGGGCGCTGATCGGCGCCAGTATCACCCGGGAGGATGTCCTGAGGCTGAAAAAGATGGCCGGAACAGCTTTTACCATGGTGGCGCTAATGCTCACTTTAAGCGCCGGGGCGGGTTTTCTGCTCTTTGCCCTTTCGGATATGGACATCGCCACCTGTCTTTTTGCGGTGGCGCCCGGCGGTATGATGGATATGACCCTGGCAAGCCAGGATCTGGGGGCGGACGCCTCCAGAGTGGTGCTGCTTCAGATCCTCCGCGTGATGATCGTCATTGGTTTTTTCCCCTCGATCCTCAAATGGATCTCCCGGCGGTTTGACCGCGGACGGCATGGAGAGCCCACGGCCCCGCAGGAAGGGCAGACGTCCTCTGCCCGGGAGCTCACCGGCCGTCAGCGGCGCGGGTACCTTGCCGTCACGCTGGGTATCGGCTTTGGGGCGGGGCTTTTGGGAAAGCTCTCCGGCATTCCGGCGGGCACCATGATCTTTGCCATGGCGGCGGTGGGCGTACAGGTGTGCAGGGAGGACCTGCAGGGCCTGAGCTCGGTTTTGCTGCTGGCCTGCCTGCTGATCCTCTGCTATCTGCTCATCACCGTGGGCCTTAGCGTGCTGATCAGCCGGACAAAGAACATCGACCTCACCACCGCCTTGTTTTCCCTCTGCCCCGGCGGCCTTACGGATGTGGCTTTGATCTCCGCGGAAATGGGGGCGCACATGCCCACCGTGGCGGTGATCCAGACCCTGCGTCTGGTGGGCGTAGTCACGTTCTTTCCCCTTCTCACCAACCTGATGATTGGGCTTTTTTAACTTTGACAGACCTCTATCATGATACAGACCTCAAACACAACAGGGGCGAAGCCGTTCAGGCTTCGCCCCTGTTGTGTTGCCGGCAGAATGAAAGCCACTGGCATCCCGCACAGACCTGGCCGAGTAATCCGGGGAGGAGGATCTTTTCCTCCACGGCCGCGGAAAAATCCCTCCAGGGGAGCAGGCTTCCCTCTCCGAGCCCGCAGAGCTTCAGGACGCGGCGGTCGTAGCTTTCGACCTTTTGTCCGCTTTCACAGGCGCTGCCGGTACAGTGGGGACAGCGGGAACAGACATCGTCCGGCCCGCACCGGAGGAGGACTGGCTGCCCGGGTGTTTCCCGGAGGGCACGGGACAGCTCCTGCATGTTCTCCACAAAGGCGGGGCTGTAGCCTTTCCCCACAAAAAACTGAAAGCACAGCCCGTGGTGGGGCCGGAGGCAGATCATATCGACCACCCGGAGCGGGAAAGAGGCCCCCGGAGCTTGCCGGCCAGCCCCGCCGCCAGCAGAATTTTGACAGCATCCCCCGGAAGGAAGGGGAGGACGCAGTACCCGAGGCTAGTAAAAAGATCCAGCCCCGCGACGGCCATGAACCATACGGTGCCAAAAAAGTAACAGACAAAAACGCCAATGGCCATGGCGGCGCAGAGCAGGGGAAAACGAAAACCCCAGCGGCGGCTCAAGACCCCCACAATGAGGGCACAGAGGATGTAGCCCAAAATGTACCCGCCGGTTTTGCCGAACAGCACTCCGGGGCCGGAGGTAAAACCGGAAAATACCGGAGCTCCTATGAGCCCCAGCAGGGCGTATACCGTCATGCTGATAAAGCCGTATTTGGGGCCCAGCAGGGCGCCTGCCAGGTGGACTGCAAAGAGGGCGAAGTTGATGGGTACCATGGGGATCGCAATTTGAAACTGGGAGCAGATGGCCGTCAGAGCGGCAAACAGGGCGCACATCGCCAAAGCTTTGGTACTCCAGCGGGAGGCGGCCCGGGAATCCGGGGAAGATCTCATCCTATTTTCTCTCCTTTGCGCTTTACAGCGGCCCAGCTTTGAGGCAGCGGCCGTCACTTCAGCAATACTTTACCGCATCAAAAGACAATTGTCAACCTAAATTTTAAAATAGGTTGACAATTGTCTTGGGAAAATCGAATGAAGTACGGCAGGCCGGGGAGCGGGTTGCCCGGATTTTCCCGCTGTGCTATACAAAAGCAAAAAACAAAAGGAGAATGGGATGGCAAAGCAGAAAACGGGGCGCCTTGCCTTACAAGAAGTTCCGGAGGAAGGGGTGCCCGGGCATTTTGCCCACGGCCTTAATTTTTACAAGCTGTTCTGGGTGTTTCTGATAGGCTGTTTTGCAGGAGTGGTGGTGGGGAAACAGTTTTCGTATTTCTCAACAATGGCGGGCATTGGCCACAATAGCGTTGACGTCCTCCTGGGTAAAGGTTTTGCCCTCCCCGGGCTTTTCCTTATCCCCTGCCCCCTGCTCCGTATTCTCTGGTTCTTCCGGTTTTTCCTCCGCAAAATACTGCATCGGGAGCTTTAAAATGCTGTTCATTCTGTTCATCCTTTCGCCCATTTTATCGTTTTGGTTAACGTCGCCCGGGCTATTTTTTCTGCCTGCGGCCCGGTAAAAAGGCATAACAAAAAGGCCTTTTAACGTCCTGCCCGGGACGTGCGCTTTACCCCGCGCCGGGAGATAGCCGGATCACCGCCTTTCAGCTTTTTCCTGCGCCGCTGCCGTACCTTTTCAGCGGCTGCCCCGCTCCCTTATAATTGACTTTTTCCCCGTTTTGTGGTATATAATAATTGAGATATCTCCGAAAGGAGTATCTAAGGTGAAGCGCTCCTCTGCCCCTTTTGGCGGAGGGTCAACGCTTCACCTTTTTTGTACCGCACCGCGTGAATTAATTCATCACGCTCTATCACTAAAACATCAACAACACCTTTACCGCTTCGCTTCATACGGTAATCGATGGCCTGTCGTAATGCGTCTGCATCTATTGTTATTGAAGTGCAGTCTATAATGATACCACCCGGGTATTCAGCTATTTGCTTCAGCGCTTTTCGGACTGCGCTGTCAACCGCTTTTGCGCTCGTTACATTTTTCAGTTCCCACATCTTTTCTTTCCATAAGTAGTCTGGCCTTTTAAACCCTCCAAGATTTTCCTGCAACAGTACAATGTCGCCGCCGAGATTATCGTGCAGCCATTATATGCGCCGCACAGGGCTGGTGTGGAGGCCTTTTAACCTTATCTATGGCTTTGGCGCGGTGCTGCTCACCCTGTGCCTGTACCGCCTGCGCAGGAAAAACGACCGCTGGATCTTTTTGGGCGGAGCACTGCTGGGCGGCGGCTACGAATACCTCTGCAGTTGGCTGCGGGAGACGCTGCTTGGAACGGTGAGCTGGGATTACAGCGAGATCCCCTTTAACTTAAACGGACGGGTCAACCTGCTGTACTGCTTTTTTGGGGGATCCTGGCCCTGGTATGGGTCAAGGGGCTGTACCCGGTGTGCTCCAACTGGATCGAGCGGCATGTTTCCCCCAAATGGGGGTGCCGGTCACCTGAGCGCTGGTGTTGTTTATGCTGGCCAACACCGTGGTAAGCGCGGCGGCGGTATACCGGATGTCACAGCGGTATGAGGGAGTTCCCGCCGTGCAGAGCTGGCAGGTGGTTTTGGACGAGCATTATCCGGACAAAAAGCTCGCGGAGATCTACCCCAGCATGGTCCGGGCCGAGCAGCTTCCGGAGCGCTGAAAGTCGGGCTGCGGCCCGGGCTGGGTCAAAAGCCAGGGTTATCCGGGTCCTCCCGGTCTCCGATGCGGTCGGGGAGAGCGTCCAGCAGCGCCATATCCGTGTCCGAAAGGGCAAAGTCAAACACATCGGCGTTTTCCGCCATACGGGCGGGCGTCTGCGTTTTGGGGAGGGGAAGGGTGCCGTGCTGCAGGCACCAGCGCAGGCATACCTGCGCCGGGGTGCGGCCGCGGCGGCGGGCAATTTCCCCAATCTCCGGGAATGTAAGGGCGCCGCCCCTTGCCAAGGGGCTCCAGGCTTCCACCAGGATGCCCTGCTTTTGGCAGAACTCCACCGCCTCACGGCGGAGATACCCGGGGCTTAGCTCTATCTGGTCTGCCATGGGGCGGATCTCAGCTGTTTGAAACAGCTCTTCCAAGTGGTGGGGAAGAAAATTGCTGACACCGATCGCACGCACCTCTCCGGCCTTCAACAGATGCTCCAGGGCGCGCCACAGCTCGGCGTTGCGTCGCTGCCAGCAGTGCCGGAAGGCGTCCGGCCGCGGCCAGTGGATCAGCAGCAGGTCCACGTATTCTGTGCCGAGCCTGGCCCTGGAGCGGGCAAAGGATGCCAGGGCGTCTTCATAAGTGCCGACATCGTTCCAAAGCTTTGTGGTGAGGAAGATCTCTTCCCGGGGGATTCCGCTCTCCCGCACGGCCTGGCCCACCGCCTCCTCGTTGCCGTAATAGGACGCGGTGTCGATATGCCGGTAGCCCGCCGAAAGAGCCTGCTTTACCGCTTCGGCTCCGGAGACGTCATTTTTTAAAAGCCAGGTGCCGTACCCAATGCAGGGGATCCCCACATCCCGGGTAAGGGGATAGGTGCTTTGAAGGTTTTTCATACCGATGTTCCTCCCTTGTTTTACAGGATACAAGTGTGTGGCCGGCCGCCGCGTCCGGCCCGCACGGAAGTTCCGCGGGGAAGGCTTTTCAGCCGCATGCCCGGGGCTGTCTGAACAGGCGGTTTGGGCCGCGGGGCGGCGGATGGCAGAACCCGTGCAGGGTGCGGCCGGGCGGTGCCGGCTTCTCTTGTTCAGTGTACCACACCGCCCTGCAAAAAACCATATCGAAAGGAAGAGACCGGGGCTTTTTGCGGTAAAAGGCTCCGGTATATTCGTTAGTGGGCCGCGCAGGATCACTGCGCGGCCCGCTAACGTTGAGCAAAGGTACGAAAAACGATATATCCTGAAGAGCCGCCCCGGAGCGGAAGCCCGGAGAACAGAAGAAGACAGCCTCCGGCCTTTCGGCTTAGATACCGCTTAGGGCTTTAAAAGCATCCGCAGCTGTTTTTCTGCGGCGGGGGCGCTGGCCCGGCCGCGAGTGGCGCGCATCACGGCGCCGATCAAAGCCTGGAGCGCCTTTTCCTTGCCGCCGAGGAACCCCTCCGCTGCCCTGGGGTCGGCCTCGATGGCGGCACGGCAGAGCTCTTCCAGTTTTTTGTCATCCACCGCCTCCATGTCGGCGGGGGAGAGCAGGTCTTCGGGGCCCTTCCCCAGGTCGAGCATCCTCTCCAGGGTGGATTTGGCAAGCCCCATGTTGATCTTCCCATCCTCCACCAGGGCGGCAAGGCGATGCAGGGCCGCCGCGTCAAAGGGAATGACGCAGGCCTCCTTGGCGGCTTCGCTGCCAAGACGGCTGAATACCTGGCCCAGCAGGAAGTTTGCCGCGATGCGGGGCTTTTTAAGGCCGGCGGCGGCCTGCTCAAAGTAATCGGCACAGCGCGGATAGCGGGAGAGCAGGGCGGAATCCGCGCCGGAAAGGCCGTATTGAGCTGTAAAGCGGATAGCCTTTGCAGCCGGGAGCTCTGGCAGAGAAGCCCGGAGCTCTTCGATCTCTTCCGGCGTGACGCGGATGGTAACCAGGTCCGGATCCCGGAAATAACGGTAATCCTGTGCGTCCTCCTTGCTGCGCATGCTCTCGGTGACGCCGGAGGTGGTGTCGTAGCGCAGAGTCTCCTGAATGACCGGTTCTCCGGCCGCCAGCAGCTCCTGCTGGCGGCTGAATTCGTATTCTATGGCCCGGGCAATATGGGTAAAGGAGTTCATATTTTTGATCTCGGTGCGGGTGCCGAGGGTTTCGCTGCCTTGGGGCCGCACAGACAGGTTGACGTCACAGCGCAGAGAGCCCTCCTCCATGCGGCAATCGGAGATGCCGAGGTATTTCATGGTGAGCTGCAGAAGCTCCACATACTCTTTTACCTCGCTGACGCTGCGGAAATCCGGTTCGGTGACGATCTCAATCAGAGGCACGCCGCCCCGGTTGTAATCCACAAAGGTATCTCCCCGCTCATGGATCAGCTTGCCCGCGTCCTCCTCAATGTGGATGCGGTTGATGCGGATGGTTCTGCCGTTTGACAGCTCCACGGCGCCGTCTCGGCACAGAGGCTTGTCAAACTGGGAGATCTGATAAGCTTTGGGGAGGTCGGGATAGACATAGTTTTTGCGGTCCATTTTGGAAATTTCGCTGATCCGGCAGCCCAGCGCGAGACCCGCCCGAATGGCATAGCGCACCACCTGACGGTTGAGCTTTGGGAGGGTGCCGGGCAGGCCGATGCAGACCGGGCAGCAGTGGGAGTTGGGCTGTCCGCCGAAGGCGGTGCTGCAGGAGCAGAAAATTTTGGTTTTGGTGGAGAGCTCCACATGGGTCTCCAGGCCGGCGACAAGTTCATATTCGCAGCTCATAGCGTTACCCCCCATTTTGTGGCTTTGTGCTGTCCTGCGGCCTTTTCGTACTGATGGGCGGCGGTGAGGATGGAGGCCTCGCAGAAAGTGTTTCCAATCAGCTGCATCCCGATGGGCAGGCCGCCGCTGTCATAGCCGCAGGGGGTGGAGAGGGCCGGCAGCCCGGCAATGTTCACCGGGACGGTGCAGATATCGGTGAGATAGGTCTCCACCGGGTCTGCCCCTGTGAAATTCTGCGGAAAAGCGGTCATGGGAACCGTGGGAGCCATGATGATATCGCATTTTTCAAAGGCTTCCCGAAAGCCCTTGACGATGGCCCCCCGCAGCCCTTGGGCCTTTTTGTAATAGGCGTCGTAGTAGCCGGAGCTCAGCACGTAGTTACCCAGCAGGATGCGGCGCTGAACCTCTTTGCCGAAGCCCTCGGTGCGGGTGCGGCACACCATGTCGTGGACGCCGCTGTAGTGGGCGGTTCGGTACCCGTAGCGGATGCCGTCATAGCGCCCTAAGTTGGAGGCGGCCTCCGCACAGGCCAGGATATAATAGACCGGCAGGGCATATTGAAGAGCCGGCAGCCGGAAGGGGACAAGCTCCGCCCCCAGGGACCGGAAGACCTCTCCCGCGCTTTCCAGGGCAGAGAGCACCTCCGGGCGGACACCGCTGAAATACTCCTCCGGCATGCCGATCTTCATACCGCGGATCCCCTCCTCCAGGCGGGGGAGGGCGGCTTCCCGCCTGCCTCTGCAGGTGGAATCCATGGGATCGTATTCCGAGATCACGTCATAGATAGCGGCGCAGTCCCCGGCGCTTGGAGCGATGGGGCCGATCTGGTCCAGACTGGAGGCGTAAGCCACCAGGCCAAAACGGGAGACCGCTCCATAGGAGGGCTTGAGCCCGGTAACGCCGCAGAAGCTGGCGGGCTGTCGGATGGAACCGCCGGTGTCGGAGCCAAGGCCGTATACGGCAAGGTTTCCCGCCACAGCGCTCGCCGCACCTCCGGAGCTTCCGCCCGCCACCCGGGAGAGGTCATGCGGATTGAGGGAGCCGCCGAAACAGGAAGTCTCGCTGGAGGAGCCCATGGCAAATTCGTCCATATTGGTCTTCCCCAGCAGCACGGCGCCCTGTTTTTGCAAGACCTCCCAGACAAAAGCGCTGTAGATGGGAACATAGCCCTGAAGCATCCTGGAGCAGCAGGTGGTCTCGACGCCCCTGGTGCTGATGTTGTCCTTTAAGGTCATGGGGACTCCCTCCAGAGGGAGAAGAGCTTCCCCGCGGGCAAGTTTCCGGTCCACCCGGTCCGCAGCTTCCAGTGCGACATCCGGGGTGGTGCGGACATAGGCGTTTAAAGCGCCATTGTCCCGGCCGATGGCGTCAAGATAGGCGCAGGTGAGCTCCCGGCAGGAAAACTCCCCCGCCGCAAGTTTTGCCTGGACCACTTGGATCATACTCATGGACGGATCCTCCTTTTCTACATTCTTCTGCGGACGGGAAAACAGCCGTCTTCTCCGCCGCCCACGTTTTGAAGGATCTCCTCGGGGGGGCGGGAGGGGAGGACTTCATCCTCCCGAAAGGCATTGCAGGCTCCGGAAATGCTGTCAAAATCCGGGTCTGCCAAATCCTCCGCCGCGCGGATGGTGTCGGCAAAGGCGATGATATCCTGCATATCGGCGGTGAGCCCGTCCAGCTCCTCCTCCGGGATCAAAAGCTTTGAAAGCAGGGCAATTTTCTGGATCTCTTCCCGGGTTACCATAAAAACACTCCTTTTTTGCCGGCGGTGCGGCCGCGTTCTGCCTGGGCAGCGGGAAGGGCCTGAGGCCGGGCGTACCCGGCGCCGGGCCCCGCTCTGTCCAGAGCGGAGGCCTTTACCGCAGTTTGATGTGTACCTCCCGCAGCTGCTGTTCGGTGACGGCGCCGGGTGCGCCCATCATCAGATCCTCGGCGGCGGAGTTCATGGGGAAGGGGATGACTTCCCGGATGTTTTCCTCGCCGCTGAGCAGCATGACGATGCGGTCTACCCCCGGGGCCATGCCCGCATGGGGCGGCGCCCCGTACTGGAAAGCAGTATACAGGGAGGGAAATTTCTCCCGAATGACCTCTTCGGAGTACCCGGCGATCTCGAAGGCTTTTATCATGGTGGGGAGGTCATGGTTGCGCACTGCGCCGGAGGAGAGCTCCACGCCGTTGCAGACGATGTCATATTGATATGCCAGCACCGTAAGAGGGTCCTGGGTCTCCAACGCCCTGAGGCCGCCCTGCGGCATGGAAAAGGGGTTGTGGGTAAAGGCGGGGGCGCCGTTTTCGTCCAGCTCGTACATGGGAAAATCGGTGATATAGCAGAGCTCGAAACGGTCCTCCTTTATCAGCCCCAGACGGCGGGCGGCCTCTGTGCGGATCTGTCCGGCCAGCTTTGGCGCCATGCTTTCGGAGTCGGCGATAAAATAGATCACATCACCGGGAAGAAGGCCGGCCCTGGCGGCAATTTCGCCGCGGTCATCCGGGGAGAGAAATTTGTCGATGGGCCCGTTGTAGGTCATATCGTCGTTTACTTTAAAATACCCGAGGCCTTTCATGCCGATGGAAAGGGCAAAGGCGAGCATCTGCTCAAAGAAGCTCTTGGGCTGGGCGGCCGCCCCGGGGACGCGGATGGCCCGGACACATTTTCCCCGGAAGGGGGCAAAGGAGCTCCCGGTAAAGCGGTCGCTCAGGTCGATGATCTCGAGCGGGTTGCGCAGGTCCGGCTTGTCGGTGCCGTATTTGAGCATGGCTTCAGCGTAGGGGATGCGCCGGAAGGGAGGGGGAGACACCTCTTTGGAAGAAAAGGTGGAGAAAATATGGTACAGAACCTCCTCCGCCACGGCAAATACATCCTCCTGGCCCGCAAAGGCCATTTCAAAATCCAACTGATAAAACTCGCCGGGGGAGCGGTCGGCCCGGGCGTCCTCATCCCGGAAGCAGGGGGCGATCTGGAAATACCGGTCAAAGCCGGAGACCATCAACAGCTGCTTAAAGATCTGCGGCGCCTGGGGAAGGGCGTAGAACTGCCCTTTATGTTTTCGGCTGGGGATAAGATAATCCCGCGCGCCCTCGGGGGAAGAGGCGGTGAGGATGGGGGTCTGGATCTCCAAAAAGCCCATATCCTCCATTTTTCGGCGCATGGCGGAGATGACCCGGGAGCGGAGGATCACATTTTTCCGCACCTTCTGGTTGCGCAGGTCCAGATACCGGTATTTGAGGCGCACGTCCTCTTTTGTTTCCCGGGAGGAGGCCACCTCAAAGGGCAGGAAGTTTTTGGCTTTTCCAAGCAGAGTGAGGGAACGGGCGGCTATTTCCACCCTCCCGGTGGGGAGCTTGGGGTTTACCGTCTCCTCGTCCCGCAGGCGGACGGAGCCGGAGACCGAGACAGCGGACTCCCGGGTGACGCCGCGGAGCATGGATTCGTCCTGCAGCACCACCTGCACGACCCCGTAGTGGTCTCTCAGGTCCAAAAAAAGGATGCCGCCGTGGTCCCTGATATTTTCGACCCAGCCCGCCGCGCGCACGCTGCAGCCAACGTGATTTTCTCTCAGCTCTCCACAGGAATGGGTGCGATATTCGTTTACAGAAACCATTGCTCATCAGCCTTTCGTTTTTAAAAATAAAGCACAGCGGCCTGCCATACCGCCGGTGGGGCCGTTTTCTCTTTTGAAAGCGTTCTCCTTTGGATGAAAAGGAAAATCGGAACAAAAAAAGAAGAGACCGCCCTAAAACAGGGCAGTCTCCATTGACTGTACTTTTTATTATTATAACCGAAAAGCGCACAAGGTCAATATCATATCCTGCAAAAAGGCAATTTACACAAGAAGAATTTTACTCCGCTTCTTCATTTAAGACAAATTTATGCGGAGCGTTTATCTTCTCGTCGTAACAGGAAAAGGCGTCCTCCACATGGGCATCGGAAAGCCTTGGGGTGACAAAGCTGACCAGAGGCACCACGACGAGAGAGGTGAGGATGGCCATTGCCCCCGCCATGGTGGGTTCGGCAAAATGAAACAGCTGGTTGGCTATGTTGATGCCGATGCCGGTGATAAAGCTGGCCCAGACAGACCCGCGGGTGACCCGCTTGGAGAAAAGCCCATAGAGGAACGGCCCTAAAAAGGAACCGGCCAGCGCCCCCCAGGAGAGGGCCATCAGGGCGGTGATGAGGCTGCCGGGGTTCATGGCGATGACGACGGAGAGCACGATGAAAAAGCCGCACAGTACCCGGATGGCAAGGATCTGCCTTTGGGGCTTTATGTCCTGCACGCCGAAAACGCGCAGAAAATCCAGCACGAAGGTGGATGCGGAGGTAATGACCAGGCTGGAAAGGGTGGACATGGAGGCGGAGAGCACCAGGATCATCACCACGCCAATGAGAATATCCGGCAGGCAGGTGGAGAGCATCTGCGGAACGATAGAGTCAAAGGAAACGGAGCCGTCCGCGGCGGGGGCGTAATACAGCCGTCCGAAAGCGCCCATGAAATAGGAACCGCCGGCGATGACCAGGGCGAAGACCGTGGAGATGATGGTGCCGGTGTGGATGGCCTTTTCGTTTTTGATGGTGTAAAATTTGTGAACCATCTGCGGCAGCCCCCAGGTCCCCAGGCTGGTCATGATGACGACCCCCAGAAGGCTGGCGGGGGCTGGGCCGAAGAAGGAGGCAAAGGCGCCGCTGAGGCCCGGAGCGGTCTCGGAGGGGATCTGGGAGAGCTTCTGAATGGACTCCATAAAACCGCCCTGTCCGTTCAGCACGCCGGCCACCACCATGACGATGCCGACCAGCATGATGATGCCCTGGATAAAGTCGTTGATGGCGGCGGCCATGTAGCCGCCCAGGATCACGTAGATGCCGGTGAGGAGGGCGATGCCCAGGATGCAGTAGTTAAAATCGATGCCGAAACAGATGGAAAACAGTCCGGAAAGGCCTTTATAGACAGAGGCGGAATAGGGGACCAAAAAGAGAAAGATAATAATGGAGGAGGCGGTGCGCAGGGCCCGGCTGTCGTAGCGCTTTGCAAAAAAATCGGGCATGGTGGCGGATTCGTAGTGTTTGGTCATGACGCGGGTGCGCCGTCCCATGATCACCCAGGCCAACAGGCTGCCGATGAGGGCGTTGCCGATGCCGATCCAGGCGGCGGAGACGCCGAAGTTCCACCCGAACTGCCCGGCATATCCCACAAAGACCACGGAGGAAAAATAGGAGGTGCCGTAGGCAAAGGCGGTGAGCCACGGGCCGACGCTGCGGCCGCCGAGGACAAAATCCCCCACGCTGGAGGCCCTTTTGCGGCAATAGACCCCGATGCCGGCGGTCATGGCAAAGAACAGGACGATCATCAGAATTTTTTCAAACATGAGTGCTCTTCCTTTCCAGTGCTGCCCACGGAGAACTTTCCGGGCTTTCCGCGCGGGCAGGAGATTTTTCGGAGAACAAAAAACCCGTCCTCCGAACCAAAGCGTTCAGAGGACGGGCAAGCGCCCGTGATACCACCTCAGTTTACCGCCTTCTCACGAAAAGCGGCCTCGTCAAGTACAACGCGCCCATAAAAGCGCGGATACTCCGGCGCAGTAACGGGCGCCGCCGTCGCAGCCTACCGGGCCCCAGAGCCTTTGGGTGCGCAACTCGCGAAATGTATTCAGTATTTTCGGCCCTGCGCCTTTCACCGACCGGCAGCTCTCTGAAAAGGCCCTGTGAAAACACCTACTTGTTTTCGGTCATCGTCTTTGTGTTGTGTTTGCGTTGGTGATATTTTAGCAGGTAAAATCGTTAAAGTCAAGAGGATGTTTGAAATTTTTTCCGCGGAGCGGGCCCGCCGGGCAGGAGCCCGGGTGGGGGGAGGGCTTCCTCTGGGCGGCATGATGCAGCGGGAGAAAGGCTTATTCGTACCAGTCCGGGGCCTTTTTGAGCGCGGCAAATTGCCCGGCGTCGTGTCCGAAGACCACCATGCCGCCGGTTTCCCTCTGCAGGCGGCGCACCCGCTCCACAGAGGGGGTGTACTGCTCCGGCGCGCCGAGGGAGAGAGTAGGTACCACGGGCGGGCCGTAGTTTTCGGCGGTGTAGACCGCATCCTGCGGGAGGATGAGTACCGAGCTTTTCAAGTGGAGCACCATGCCCAGCAGGTCCTCGGTGTGGCCGGGAAGGTTGATGAGCTCCACCCCCGGCAGCAGGGTGAGATCCCCCTCCACGGGGCGAAACTCCACCGGCGCGGTGAGGTCTCCCAGAATGTAACCGCTGTGGCACTCCCGGTCCGGGTGGGAGATGCGGGACATGGCGTGGGCCAGGTGTTTTTTGGGGGCGTATACCGGCTTTCCGGGGAAGAGGGAGAGCCCGCCCGTGTGGTCCAGATGCAGGTGGGAGAGCACCACGGCGGAGATCTCCTCCGGCTTCACACCGCACAGGGCCAGCTGGTTTTCCAGCCGTTGCTCCGGGCTCTGGAGGAAAGGGTAGGCCCTGACCATGCAGTCCTGCCACCAGCCGTTCATGGCGTCGGGATGGCAGCCGGTGTCGTACAGGATCTTTCCCTCCGGGTGATCGATGAGAAAAGCGGGAAGCGGCAGGGTAATGCGGGAATGGTCCTCTCTGCCCGGCCGGTGGACGATCCCGTCCTTTTCGGCGGTGAGGCAGCCGAGGTCTAAAACAAATACTCTCATGGAGAGTTCCTCCTGAAAAAGGCCTTTTTGCCCGGGGCCCGGGCGCCGAAGGGCGGGGAAAGGCATTTTAAGCCATTGTATCACAAAAACAGGATCTGTGGTATACTGTTTTTATCTTTTGCAGCGGGGAAAGTGGGAGGTGCTTTTTATGGAAGAAATGCTGATCTTGGTGGATCCGGAGGACCGTCCTGCGGGGGAGGCCACCAAGGAGGAAGCTCACCGAAAGGGGCTTTTGCACCGGGCGTTTTCTGTTTTTCTGCACGACGGAAACGGCCGGATGCTGATCCAGCGGCGGGCGCGGGGGAAATACCACTCCGCGGGCCTCTGGGCCAACGCCTGTTGCTCCCATCCCAGAACGGGGGAGGAGCTGACCCAGGCGGTCCGGCGGCGTTTAAAGGAGGAGCTTGGGGCCTGCTGCCCGGTGGAGGAACAGTTTTCCTTTGTGTATTACCACCGCTTTGGAGAAACACTCTATGAATACGAGTACGACCACGTCTTTTTAGGGCAATACTCGGGCCCCCTGCGGCCGGACCCTGAGGAGGCCGAGGAGACGCGGTGGGTGCCTTTTGACGAGCTTTTGGAGGATCTGCGGCTTTTTCCGGAGCGCTACTGCGTTTGGTTCATCACCGCGGCACCCCGTATCCTGAGTGCCCTGACGGAAGGGTAAAGTGCTCCAAAACCTTCCGGGGATAGCGGCCCCGTTTTCGGCGCACCCTTTGGATGGGGTGATGCAAGATGTCGAAAACAAAGGAGTTTTTTACGGTTTATGGGATAGGAGCGGCGGGATACAGCCTGCTGGAGATCATCTGGCGGGGGTTTACCCACTGGACCATGGCCCTTACCGGGGGTATGTGCTTTTGGCTGGTGTACCGCATAGGGGAAAAATTTTCCGGGCTTTCCCTGTGGAAACGCTGCCTGATGGGGTGTGCCGCCATCACGGCGGTGGAGCTGGGGGTGGGCTGCCTGGTGAACCTGGCCCTTAAAATGGATGTATGGGATTATTCCGGACAGCCCTTCGACCTTTGGGGCCAGGTGTGCCCGCTGTATTCGGCGCTTTGGTTTCTGCTGTGCGGGCCGCTGTTTCTGCTCTCGCGCCTTCTGCGGAGCAGGGTGTGCAAAGCGCGATGAAAAATTTGTGCATCTGCAGGGCTGCTTTCCGGCTGTCATGCGGTGCGGGGACAGAAAAAGCCACAAGGCCGCGGAGCTTCTTCTCAAAAGGGGGCTCGGACTGGTTTGGAGGCTTTTTTCTGTTTTTCCCGGGAGGCATGAAGAAAAAATAATATTGACGGTCGGTTTGCTTGTGATACACTAAAAGCAGACTGGCCGGTCTATTATTTTTAAACAAGGAGGACCGCTGTGAAACGGGAGGAAAAGAATATATTATCCCGACAGCGTATTTTGGAAGCCGCGCTGAGGGAATTTTCTGAAAAAAGCTATGATACAGCCTCGATGAACACCATCTGCACCGAAAATAATATTTCAAAGGGGATCATCTATCATTACTTCAAAGACAAAGATGAGCTGTATCTTCTGTGCGCAGGGGAGTGCTTTGATAAGCTGCCTGCCTGCCTGGAAGGCCTGAAAGCGGCGGTTGCCGACAATCCGGAACAGATGACCATCACCTTTCAGACCATTGGTTCATCCAGGACGGGGCTGTTCCTGTCGCTGATCCGGCAGGGGGTATTCTATGTGTCCTTTATCCTAATCCTTCCCCGTATCCTGGGTGTTACGGGTATCTACCTATCCCAGCCCGCCGCCGATATCCTCACCGTGGCGGTGTGCATCTTTCTGATCAGGCCCATGAAGGAGATTGCATCGAAGAACATGGCCCGGTAAAACTGACGGCTTCGTATGAGCTGCTTTTAGAAAACCGCATGAAAAAAACACAGGAAGCTGCGAGGCAGCTTCCTGTGTTTTGACTTGTTTGTAAAAGCGACGAAAGCCCGGCGGCCCCGCCGGGCGCAGGGCACGCCCCGAGAGGGCCCGCGGAGATGCCCCGGGTCAGCGGCGCTGAAAGCCCAAAAACCGGGTGCCCTGAAAGGCGAGACTCCCGCGGTCTCCCTCCGCCATCATGCCGTAATCCTGCCCGGAAACGGAAAGCTCCATCCTGTCTCCGCTTTCCACCTCAAAGGTGACGTAGTACCAAGTGGAGGAGCTCACCCCGCCGCCGCACGCCCCCGCGCCGCCCCCGGCGGTATGATGATGGGAAACTTCGGCTCTTTTTGCCGCGACCACGGCATCCACCGTAAGCCTTGGGGAACGGTTATTTTTGCTCCAGGTGCCGATCCCTTTTACCAAAATCAGGATAAAGACCGCCAGGACGATGACAAATATCACCGGGACCATGATACTGATGAGCTGAAACCCCATATCAAACCACATATGGATCCTCCTTTTTCGGCATGAGAGCCTTTTTGCCGTCGCACCGCGGCAGAATGCGGCGGGAAAGGGGGCATGCCGCTGCGGCGGGCAGGCAGTTATCGGGGCAGGGAAGCCTGAGACATTTTTTCCCGCAGCTTCTGCTCCGCAACCGAAAAACAATCCCTCAGCAGAGGGTAGGTCAGCCTGTCGG
Source organism: Oscillospiraceae bacterium (assembly GCA_022768545.1). Taxonomy (GTDB): domain Bacteria; phylum Bacillota; class Clostridia; order Oscillospirales; family Ruminococcaceae; genus JALELV01. Next base: position 10,893 of record JALELV010000025.1, on the reverse strand, counting down.
GCAGAGAATCAAACAGCCCCGTTTTTTTCATCTCGCTGCCATCCGGTAAAGCGCCCAGCACCCGGACTACGGCAAAGTATACCTGGCCGTTTCCCTTAAAATGCCAGCCGTTCTGGACTGCGTCTATAAAATAGTCGCCCAGGGGCTCCATGTCAAAATCGGCAGCCCCCGTTTCCTCATAAAGTTCCCGTTTGGCCGCTTCCAGCGGGGTCTCACCGGGCTCGATGTGGCCGCTGGGATGTTCCCAAGTATCCCTTTCCCTGTGCATGCAGAAGATCCATTTTCCATTATAAACGGCCATGATGTCGGCTGAAAAATAATTTCCCAAGCTCTGAAAGGAGTAAACTTTAAATTCCATGGTATTTTCCCTCAGAATATACAAAACTGCTATCCGTTTTTATCGCGATGGTAAGGCCCATAGGGGGCAGGCCCGGGAACGCGGCCCATACCCAGGGGAGACCCCTGACAGGCGCACCGCCTGTTGTACACAGATGGTGACCCGCCGGGAAAGAAAAACCCCGGCATTTCATTCTGCGGCAACCTCCGCACAGAACGCCGGGAAACGGGCCCCGGGGCATGTTCCCACAGGTCATTCTATGGGTAGGATCCTCAGGGCGTCGATGTCGTCTGACTGCTCGATAAAATGAGTGGTGGAGGAGAAATAGCCGATGTCGTTCCAGCGCTTGATGAAGTTTTTAAGCCGGACAGGTTTGGTATCGCCCTGGCGGTAAGAATAGGTTTCGTTGGGGTCGAAACCGGAAAAAATGAAAGTCAGATCACCTGCTTCTCCATATACGGTCACCAGCTCCGCTTGGGAATAATCGGAGCCGGGCCGGAAGCGGCCGGCTTCGGAGAGTTTGCCGCCCACCAGGTCGTAGGCCAGGAATTCCGTTCCGTAGTTTTCCAGCAGGATCCGTTTTCCGCCCGGAATATCCAGCACGCCGCACACTCCGGCGTGGCTGGGCAGGGCCGCCAGCGGCTGCACCTCGCCGCCGTCGCAGCAGAAGAACCCGGTCTCCACGGTGTCGCCGGTTTGAGGGTCGCTTACAAAGCGCTGCAGAATGGCCATGCCGTCATAGGAAAACAGATTTGTGAAGGTGTCTCCCTTTACGGTGTTCTGCCAACCTTCGGATTTTCTGAGGCAGTAAAAGGTGCCCAGAGTGTTGGAGCTTTCCTCCATATCGTAGGCAAGATACATGATGTCGCCCTCGTCCGACACCGCCACACTGGAAATTCCATAGTAGACGCCGAATTTTCCGTGGGGCTCCACGATCTTCGAAAAATCCGCAAGCAGGGTGACCTCGTCTGTTTTCAGGTCAAGCAGGAAGAGATACTCATTGCTGTACAGCGCAATTTGGTCGGAGCCTACCCACGCCAGCTGCTCAATAGAAGAAACGGGAAGTGCTCCGATAGGGAAGCGATTTCCCTCGATCGTAAAATTGGTGGAGTCTTGGTCATATTCCAGGATGGGGTATTGTTTGATGAGGCTGCCGTCGTGGCTGTGCACCGAAAAGTTGCACAGCTTCCACTGCCCGTCTACCTGCACAAGTTTTGTCCCGTTGAGCACGACCATATAATCCGGGCTCCATTTTACCCGGTAGGAATAGACATCGCCGGAGAGATACCCGGGGTCGATGGTGCCGGTTTTCCGCACTTCGTTGTCCAGGCTAAGGTAGGAGACCTTGCCATGGTCCTCTACCGCGACCATGGTGCCGTTTTCCAGCCACTGCCAGTTGGAATAGGGGTAGAAGCTGGTATTTGCCGGTTTTTCGGCAGGAGGAGGGGAGAGCGGCTCGAGGCTTGTGTCGGGCGGCTGTGGGGAGAAAGGCTGTTCGGAGCCGGAGCCCGACAACTCCGCGTCAGAAGAAGGGGGCGAGGCCCCGGAGCCGGGAACGAGCTGCCTGGAGCAGGCTGTAAGGGAGAGGGCTGTCAAAACTAAAATCATCAAGCACTTGATCTTTTTCATGGTGTCCTCCTGTTATCCGCCGGGTTTCGGGGCAGGGCTCCGAAATGGGCAGTACTGCTGTCATTATACCAAACAAAGAGCATTGTTTCTGCCAATAGAAACAATGCTCTTAGACGGTTTGTTACAGATGTGCAGCATGCTTGGCCTGCTCCGGTCAAATGAGAAATAAAATGCTGGGCTTTTTCCACGGCGTTCCGGGATGTTTTTGTTTTTCTGAATGTAAAAGAAAAAAGGGCGTCAGCCAAAGCTGATGCCCTTTTGGTGCGGCAGATGGGACTTGAACCCACACGCTCGCGCACACGCCCCTCAAACGTGCCTGTCTGCCGATTCCAGCACTGCCGCACACCGACGCGACTTAACGTCGCCTGATTATTATATCATTGATGGATAAGAAATGTCAAGACAAAATAAAGGAAGAGCGGGAGATTTTTCCGAAAGCGAAAAACAGGAAGGGCACAGCGGGAGCCGCTGCCGGAAAGACGGGGAAAAGAGGTTGGCAAACCTCCAAAACAGAGTTATGATATCCTTGACATACAACTTGAACTCCCCGCCATGTTCTGCCCGTCCGGCCGGGAAAGCCAGGCTGAGCGGTCAAGGGCCTGCAGGATGTTTTTGATCGTGCGTACGGCCCGTCCAAAGGGGGACGGAGGCCGGATGCGCGCCCGGAAAGGAGAAAAAATATGAATCAGATCCCGGATATCGTATCCCGCTACGGGCGGGTGGCGCTGAGCGCGTTTCCCACCCCTCTTGAATATGCAGAAAACCTGACCCGTTTTCTCGGGGGGCCGAAGATCTATATCAAGCGGGACGACTGCACCGCCCTGGCCTTTGGAGGGAACAAGACCCGGAAGCTGGAGTTTATCATGGCCAAGGCCCGGGAAGTGGGCGCAGATACCGTGGTTACTTTGGGGGGCGTGCAGTCCAACTGGGTGCGCCAGACCATCGCCGCCGCCCGGCACATGGGCATGGACGCTGTGGCGGTGCTGGAGGGCGAGGAGCCGAAGGAGTACCAGGGAAACCTGCTGCTGGATAAACTGATGGGTGCGGAGCTCATCTTTCACGGGCCGGTGCCGCAGGAGGAAGAGGACCTGGAGATCCAGGGCGTGTGCCCCATCACCGGAAAGGTGGCGGAGGAACTTGCCGCCCGGGGCAAAAAGCCCTTTTTGGCTCCGCTGGGCGGAGCCACCCCTTTGGGGGCGCTGGGGTACATCAACATGATCGACGAGCTCAAAGAGCAGATGGACGCCATGGGAATCCGCGCCGATTATCTGATCTCCGGTGTGGGCACCGGCGGGACGCAGGCCGGTATGGAGTGCGGCGTCCGCCTGGCGGGGATGGATACCAAGGTGCTTGGCATCAGCATCAGCCGCCACACCCGGCCCAAGGAGGAGGAGATCGCCGAGATGTGCGGTGACGTGTTCCGCTTCCTCGGGGTGTCCTGGCCGGAGCTTTTCCCCGGGGAGATCTCTGTCTGCTATGACTACGTGGGCGCGGGTTACGGAGCGGTGACGGATCAGGCGCTGGAGGCCATCGGCCTGGCGGCACGGCTGGAGGGGCTGATTTTGTGCCACACCTATGCCGGAAAGGCGCTGGGCGGCCTGATCGACCTCATCCGCCGCGGCGAGCTCACCTCCCGGGATACGGTGGTATTTGTCCACACCGGGGGCGGGGTGGCAAACTTTGCCCATACTGAGCTTTTTTAAGTTTTTAAAGCAGGCGTGCGCCGGGGCAGAAGGCCTATGGGGGGGCTTTTGCCCCGGCGTGTTTTTTGCGAAGGAGTGGCCTGCTCTTGTGTGGGACGACCTGAAATGATATAATCAAAAAGGACGGCAGAGCCGTTTCACTTATATTATTTTCAGGGGTGCGGGCCGGGCTTTTTACGGCCTTTCGGCGCCGTAAACAAGGAGCAAGCCATGAAAGAAAAGTCTATGATCCGCCGGATCCTGCCCGTCGCCATTCCCATCTCCCTCCAAAACCTCATCAACGTGGGGGTCAGCGTCACCGATACCCTGATGATCGGCGGTATCAGTGAGGTGCAGCTCTCCGGTGTGGCCCAGGCAAACCAGCCTTATCTCATTTTTACCACCCTGGTGTTCGGGCTGGCCACCGGCTCTACGGTGCTTACCGCCCAGTACTGGGGGCGGGAGGAAAAAGGCCCCATCCGGGCTATTTTGGGGCTTATAATCCGAATGGGGATGCTCTGCGCCCTGGTGACCACGGCGCTGCTGCAGTTGTTCCCGGAGCAGGTGCTCTCCATCTTTGCGAACGACCCGGGGGTGATCGAGTACGGGGTGCAGTACCTGCGCATTGTCTGCCTCTCCTATGTCTTTTCCGCCTTTACGGGCATCTACCTCATCGGGCTGCGCAGTACCGCCAATGTGCGGGTGTCCATGTGTATTTACGGGCTGGCGTTTTTGTTAAATGTGTTCCTCAACTGGGTGTTTATTTTCGGGAACCTGGGCGCGCCCCGGCTGGAGTGCCGCGGCGCCGCGGTAGCCACCCTTATCAGCCGGGTGTTCGAGTTCCTGCTCACCGTGGGCTATATGTATTTTATCGAGACCGGCCTTCGGATGCGGTTTTCCGACTTGTTCCGCAAGACATCCATGTACTGGAAGACGCTGGTGCGCTACAGTGTGCCGGTGTTGTTCAGTGAACTCAACTGGGGGCTTGGTATTGCCATCCAGGCGGCGATCATCGGCCACCTGGGGGTATCGGCCCTGGCGGCGTCCAGCCTGATCAACGTTCTGCAGGAGCTGGGCGGCGTGGCGGTGATGGGCCTCGGCAGTGCTGCCGGCGTGGTGGTGGGCAATCTCATCGGCGAGGGGCAGGACGGGGAGGCCATCGTCTGCGCCCGGAAGCTCACCCGGCTGAGCTACCTGTTTGCGGCGGGTGCGGCGGCGGCGATGCTGCTGATCCGCCCTTTGACGCCCGGCTTTATCAACGGCACGGCGGAGACCGACGCCATGGTGCTGGGCATGATGTTCGTGCTGGCATACCTTCTGTTTTTCCAGTCCATCAACATCGTCACTCTGGCGGGCATCCTCCGCGGGGCGGGGGACACGGTGTTCTGTATGTCGGTGGATTTTACGGTGCTTTTCCTGTTCAAGATCTTCGGCGGGCTGTTTTTCACCTTAGTGGTGCCGCTGCACCCGGTCTGGGTGTATTTTGTCCTCTCCAGCGATGAGTTCGGCAAGACATTGGTACTGATCCCGCGTATTTTAAGGGGAAAGTGGATCCATCATACCACGGTTTGAAGAGGGCGGATGCCCGACTGAAAAAGAAAAGGGAGGAAGTTTGAAATGGATGCGGTCATGTCGAGAAAAAGTGTTCGGAAGTTTACGGAACAAGCGGTGACGAAAGAGCAGATCGAACAGCTGCTGCGGGCGGCGATGCAGGCGCCCTCCGCCCACAACCAGCAGCCCTGGGAGTTTGTTGTGGTGCAGCGCCGGGAGGCTTTGCGGGAGCTCTCTCAGGTGCACCCCTACGCCGGACCTATGGCGGGGGCCGCCGTGGGGGTGGTGGTGGTGCGCCGCCCGGGGGAGTTTTCTCCCCACTGGCCGCAGGACCTTTCCGCTGCGGTGGAAAACCTGCTTGTGGAGGCGGAGGCAATGGGCCTCGGCGCAGTGTGGATGGGCCTTTTCCCGGACCGGGAGCGCATGGAGCTGGTGGGCAAAATGCTCTCCGCCCCGGAGGGAGCAGAGGTATTTGCCATGGTGGCGGTCGGGGTACCGGCGGAGCGCCGGGAGGCTCTTTCCCGTTACGACGCCGCCCGCGTCCACTGGGAACGGTATTGAGCCTCCGGAAGAAGGCAAAATTTGAGCGCATGAAACGCCCGGGAGACAAACGACTCCGGGCAGCGGCGGCAGAAGATCCTGCTGCCGCCTTTTTGTTTTAATGTGCAACGGGCGGGGCAAAAATTCTGTTATACAGGGTGAGGGGGGAGAGGGGTTATGGAAGACGAAAAGATCGTGGCGCTTTACTGGCAGAGAGATGAGAGGGCGCTTTCGGAATCGGCCGAAAAGTATGGGGCGCGGCTGCGGAGAATTTCCCTGAACATCGTCCGAAACCAGCCGGATGCGGAGGAATGCGAAAATGACGCCTATCTGTCCGCCTGGAACAGCATACCGCCGAAGTCTCCCGGAAACGGGCTTTTCCCGTTTCTTGCAAAGATCGTCCGCAGCCTGTCCATCAACTGCTACTGGAAAAACCATGCGCAAAAGCGCTTTGCCCCGGTGACGGAGCTCACCCGGGAGATGGAGGAGTGTATCCCCTCTCCGAGCGACGAGCCCTGCAAAACGGAAGCGGCTCAGCTGTGCAGAGAGGTCAGCGCCTTTCTGCGCACCCTTTCCCGAGAGGAGCGAAACGTCTTTATATCGCGGTACTGGTATGCGCAGTCTGTCCGGGAGGTGGCGGCCCGGTACGGCATCAGTGAGAGCAAGGCGAAATCCATGCTGATGCGCACCCGGGGAAAGCTGCGGAAGTATTTTGAAAAAGAAGGGGTCAGACTATGAGAGGGAAAGACCTGTTTGAAGCGATCACCGGCCTGGATGACGGCCTTGTGGCGGGCCCGGCGGAGGATAAGCCCGGCAAAAAGCCGGGCCGGGGGAGATGGCTTGCCGCGGCGGCCTGCTTTGCCGCCGTTTTGTCCGCTGCATTTTTCTTTGGCCGGGGCCGCCCGGCGGAGGGCCCCCGCCTCCCCATGCTCGCAATAGAAGAAGGAGATGCCGATGCCATGGGGTACGAGGGCTATCTGGCCTATGACATCACAGACCTGATAAGCGCCAACCCCTGGAACGAGAACGCCTTGATCACCCACCTGCCGGTCATCAAAAATAAGCGTACCTACAACGGGATACAGCGGGTGGAGAACCCGGATTACCCGCGGATGGAGCGGCTTTTGAAGGAGACGGCGGAGAGCCTCGGCATGGATGTGGAAAACATCCCGTTGACAAACGACATCCCCGACGGCGAAACTCAAAAGATGATAGCCGAAAAGATGGGCGGGCAGGTGCCGGAGGGGTACTTCGATATCGGCCGGCTGATCCTGGAGGATGACCGGTACCGGGTGGAGGCAGACACGGCCTGCACCGTGGAGGTAAACTTTAAAACGCCGGTCCGGCTGCCGGAGGGGTACCGTTTTGAGCATCATTCGGGCTATGAGGACGCGCTCCGGGCGGCGGAGTATATAAAGAAGGAGTACGCGGAGCTGATCGGGATGAAAGACCCCGTCACCTGCGTTGCGGGCGGGGACTTTAACATCTACGGAGAGCAGTCCTACAGCATATCCTTTTACGAGCGGGGGAAGGACCTCACGCAGGATATTTTAAACTACCATTTTGACACGGTCTGTTTTTACCCGGACGACGACGGGGCGCTGTTCCTTGTGCGGAAAAACGGTATGGATCTGAGCGAGGTGGTGGGGGAATACCCTGTGATAAGCCCGAAAGAAGCCCTTGCCCTGCTGGAGGGGGGGAACTACGCCACCACCGTCCCCTACCCATTTAAAAGCAAAGAGCATGTAAAGAAGGCGGAGCTTGTCTACCGCGCGGGGGCTCGGGAAAAGCTGTTTATGCCCTATTACCGCTTTTATGTGGAGCTGCCGGATGAAAAGCTGGAAAACGGGCTTAAAGATTACGGAGCCTATTATGTCCCGGCGGTGGAGGGAAAATATATCGAGAATATGCCGGTGTGGGACGGCGGGTTCAGCTGATGCCCGGAAACCGACGGATATCCCGCGCGTACCAAAAAGCATCCGGCCCGGGCGTTTACGCCCCGGCCGGATGCTTTTTTTGAGATAAACAGAATAAGCTCTTTGGGCCCGGCAAGAAAAATGGGAGACACAAAGTCAGCCCAAAGGCCCCTTTTCGTCCGGCCCGCGGCGGGAGGAAAGCTCCTGCTTTTTTATCTTTTCCGCCAGGCGGGCGCGGAGGTCCTTCAAGGCGGCGCCGTAATGGCGGGAGTGGGCGTGGGGAAAAGCCTTCAGCAGAGAGCTTTTCAAAAACCCCACCCGCTGGAAGGCATCTTCCAGTTCCTCCCGCAGGGAGGAGAGCTTTTGACGGATCTGCTCCCGCTCCTGCAGAAGCTCTTCGCCCCGCTCCTCCAGCTGAGCGGAGAGGTGGGCAAGCTCCGCCCGGATACGGGTGATGTTTGCGAGCAGCTTGTTGAGGTCCAGTGCGCCGCGGACAGAATAAACGATATCCAGTAGGAACACAGCGCTGACCGCGAGATCGATGCTGAGTACCCAGGCCGGGGAAAGGCCGAGGATCAGCCTCTCCACCGGCGGATGGATGAGAAAGGTCATGAGCAGGGAGAGAAAACCCCAGAACAGGGAAGACATCAGACAGATGCGCCCGTGCAGGTTAAAGCGCTTGGCAGAATAATCCCAGTATTTGATCTTGAACAGGGATTCCATGCCCCAGCCAACAAAATATTCCAGCACTGTGGCGGCAGCCGTACCCGCCATGAACACAGCGGCAGGCCGGTTCCCAACCAGGCGGGAGGCTAAAAGGATCACCACAGCCCCGGTGCCGTAGAGCGGCAGCAGGGGACCCCTCAAAAACCCCCGGTTGACCCACCGCTTTTGGTCGACAGAGACGATGGCGGATTCGATACACCAACCGATGAAGCAGTAAAAATAGAAAAACAGCAGCCATTGCCTGAATGTATAGCTTGTCAGTTCCAATTTTATTTCCCCCTAAAAGCGTGCGCGGCGCGGCAAAAAAGCCGAAAGAGATGCCGGCCGGACGGCCCGGCCCAAAGGCTCCTCTGTTGTTATAATATCTTTTTCCGCGGGGCAGCGCAATGGGCAATCGGGTGGGTTTGCCCAACCCGGAGGGCGCTGAAGGAAGGGGGGCGCGAACTCTGAGCCGTTTTCAGCATGTGCACGCTGCCTCCGGAGTGTGCGGGAGCTTGGGGCCCCGCGCGGCAGAATGATAAAAAAGCCCCCTCCGGAAAACCGGAAAGGGCAAAAAGCGGACAGGGTCAGCGCACGACCTTCAAAGCGCAGTCCCGGCAGAGCAGCAGGGGCCGCAGGTAACCTGCCAGGTTGGAGAGAGGCAGGACATCCGGATGAAGCCGGATGCCGAGGGTCTCGATCATGTATTTGCGGCGGGACTCGATGCGAGCCCACACCTCGGGGTACTCGGCCTTGATCTGGTCGCGGAGATCTTTATCGGCGAGGGCGACGCCGTCCTCGGCGTTGACACCGCCGTAGCCCTCCACCTTGGGGATGATGTCCATCTGGATCATCATGCCGCTTTTGAGCACCACGGGAGAATCCTTGTAAACGGGGGAGGAGAGCCACTCTTCATCGGAGGTGAGGTGGCCGGGGTTGAGCACCCAGCCGTATTTATCCTTGGGCAGAGCGGCGTCCACGGCGGCGTAAAGCTCCCCGGCGGTAATGCCCACCCGGACGGTCTCGTACCAGGTGGAAATACCGGCATAATAGGGGCGCGCCACAACGTCAACATAGTCCCGGACATCCTCGGGAAGATCCTCCGGAGTGCGGGCCACATAGGCTACGCGGTTGGTGAGGCCCCCGTGGAGCCCCAGGGTGACGGAGAATTTATCCCCCATGGCAACCGCCTTGGCGCGGGGCCATACCACGGCGTTGGTGAAGCGCTCGCCGGTGGCGCAGATGGTGGTGACGCTGGTGGGCTGCCCGAAGGCGGACAGGTTCTGAGCGAGCTCCAGCTCGGTCTTGCCTACTTCGATCTCGCCCAGGAGCCTGCGGACCCGGTCGGACGCCAGGGCCGCGCCGAACTCATAATGGGCGATATCGTTGGCGCCGTTTATCACACGCACGCCTTTGTCCGCGTCGATCAGCAGGTAGGCGGCGTTTTTGAGGTTTTCCGCCCCCACCAGCTCTTTCAAAGGGGCCATCAGAAAATCCGGAACATCGAAGAAGCGGGAGTTGTCCTCAATGGTGCTGGAGAACATTTTCCAGCCGATGACGCCCACCGACATGCCAAAGCGAAGGTCAGCTTTGGCCATCAGCTCCTTCAGCGTTTCGGTGTTGCCCATGGGCTGGTTGGGCAGGGAGAGGTGCGGCACGTGAACGGCGGTCACGGGCAGCTGGCTGTAGGCCTGCATCCGCAGGGACTCGTTGCCCAGAAGCATAAAGGAACGCCCATCGGCATGGAGGATCAGCACGCTCTCCTCAAAACGGGGCTCGAAACCGGTGAGATAGCCGAAATTGGCGGCGTGCTCCCGGTCCGCATACAGGAAAAGGGCGTCAAAGCCGTCTGCTTTCATGGCGTCCACTACTTTCTGGTGGCGCAGGGCAAAAGTTTTGGCGGTGATGTCCACCGGCACGGCGGGTGCGGGGGTCTCCGGTACGGGTACCTTCGTATACACGACATTTTCCAGCGAAACACTCATGCAGACACATCCTTTTTGTTATTAAAACGATTTCACCTATTTTATATTGTAGCATGGCGGCGCTTTATGTCAAGGGCGAAAAAAAGAGGCCGGATGGGACGGCATCGTTTACATTGCATGAAAATGCCCTACCGACCAGGCGGTGCAGGGCGCGTGGTCGGCGGGGCATCTGCAAGGCGGAGCAATGGGGAAGGGACCGGCGGGGGTCAGAACAAAAGAAGTAGCTGATAATAGCCGATCATCAGTACACAGAACAGCAGCGAGGCCGGAAGAAACGATAGAAATAAAGACAAGGACGGAGGTCCTATTGCATAAACAATGTCAAACCTATCTTAATTCAATAACTACGGGGTCAAGTTCAAAACCCCTGGTATTTACATCATAACTACCAACTTCTGCGATTACATGGATATTATCACCTACAGATAAAACATCTTCTATATACATACTATCGAGATCCATATGCTACCCTCTCCGGGAGCATACCGCCGTTTGTTGTCAGCAGCCCGTTTCACGGTCTGCGTGTAGTTCCTTGTAAACTGACCTAA
>JALELV010000115.1 GCA_022768545.1 Oscillospiraceae bacterium | reverse complement strand
GCTTGGTATCCTACTGTTCATCAGCCCCGCGGAAGGATGCCTAAGGGTGACGTTCACCACTCATCGACGCCTGATCCGTGTCCGTGGTCCTACTCGGTCAGACGGCCGCCTTAGTTAGGCAGCAAATGCAACGTTATCGTTAGCGTTTATTTTTAAAGTGTCACGTTTTAAAGAGGTCGTGCGCCTCTACTCGCTTCCCACGCTTCAAAATCCCCGTCGAAACCTTTACGCCCCCATGGTGATCAAAAGCCCGCTGACGCGCTGCATTTTCTTTATCAAAAGCCTTTACCTTCCGTGCTCCTTCATGGCCCGCTCCATATCCCGCTTGGCGGCGCGCTTTGCCATGTCGTCGCGCTTGTCGTAAAGCTTTTTACCTTTACACAAACCCACCTGTACCTTTACCCTGGAGTTTTTAAAATACAAAGAGATCGGAATCAGGGTGTACCCTTGCTGCTTCAGCAGCCCAAAGAGCTTTAAAATCTCCCGTTTGTGCATCAGAAGCCTTCTGGGGCGGACAGGGTCTTTGTTAAAGATATTTCCCTGCTCGTAGGGGCTGATATGCATCCCCTTGATAAAGATCTCCCCGTCCTTGATGTCGCACCAGCTGTCCTTGAGGTTTGCCCTTCCGGCCCGGAGCGACTTTACCTCGGTGCCCGCCAGCTCAATACCGGCTTCGTAGGATTCTTCCACAAAATAGTCGTGGCGCACCTGCCGGTTGGACACGATGGTTTTTAAGCTGTTCTTATTTTCCGCCATGTCTTCCCCTCCCTCGTCCGCCGCGGCTTTTATCATAACACTCCGCCGCCATCCCGTCAATCGAAATTTGCCGAAAGCGGCACCGGGCTTTTCACATCACCGGAAATACATGAACAACTGGCATTTGATCATTCCGTTATAGAGCTTGCGGCGGCGGTCCGCCCCTCTGCCGAAGAAGCGCTCAAACTCCTCATGAGGGCTGATGATATAATACCGCAGCCCCGGCTTTTGCGGAAACACCCTGCCCATGGTCTGGTAAATGCCCTCCGCCTCTTTGATCTCCAGCAGGCGTTCGCCGTAAGGGGGATTGCTGAAAACCACGGCCTTGTCAAGCTCACAGGAAAACTCCGCCACATCCCGCTGCCTGGCCCGGATGTGAGAGACCACCCCCGCTTTTTTTGCGTTGGCCATGGTGAGCTCCGCCGCCGCGGGGTCGATATCGTATCCGTAGGCCCGCACAGTGGCGTCCCGGCGGATCAGGTCCATCGCTTCCTGCCGCGCCCGCCGCCAGATCTCGGCGTCCACCGCGCCCCACCGCTCCGCCGCAAAGCGCCGGTTGAGCCCTGGGGCAATGTGCATGGCGTGCATAACCCCTTCGATCAGAAAAGTGCCGGAACCGCAGAATGGGTCGATCAGCACCGAATCGTCATATACCCGCGCCAGGTCGATGATCCCCGCGGCAAGCGTCTCCTTGATGGGCGCTTCCACAGAGTTCTGACGGTAGCCCCGCTTGTGCAGGCCGGGACCGGAGGTGTCCAGCATCACCGTGACGATATCCTTTAAAATGGAAAACTGGATCTGATGGACCGGACCGGTCTCTTCAAACCAGCTCTGCCCGTATTTCTCCTCCAGGCGGCGCACCGCCGCTTTTTTGATGATGGACTGACAGTCCGGCACCGAGGCAAGCTTTGAGTTTAACGACCAGCCCTTCACCGGAAAAGCATCGCTTTTTCCAATAAACTGCTCCAGCGGAATGGCGCGCACCCCCTGAAATAGCTCCTCGAAGCTCTCTGCGCGGAAGCTGTCCAGCACGATCTGCACCCGCTCCGCCGTACGGAGCCACAGGTTTGCCTTGGCGAGCATCTCCAGCCCGCCGGTAAAAGTGACCTTGCCGTCGCTTACCTGGACATTCTGGCCGCCTATCCTCTTCACCTCGCCGGAGAGAACGCTCTCCAGACCAAACAGGCACGGGGCTGCAAGTTTTAAATGATTCATATCTTTTCTCCGTTCTTTTCCCGCCCCGGCCGTACCGACGGTACGCACCCGGGCATTGCCCCGCAGTTTCCCTCCGGCTGGGGCGGCAGGGAACCGCCCTTACGGCAAAGCTGTTTTATTGTTATTATATCACAGATCTCCCAAAAGTTCAAAAAGCCGGAAAAAGTTCCCTCAAAAGGCCCCTTTTCCGGCTTGCTGCGGTTTTTTATTATTTGTCAAAGACAAGAAGGACCAGCTGCTTTAAATATTCCGCGGTACCTTCCTCTCCCAGCAGGGAGGAATCGATAGTCAGGTCATAATGGAGACTCGAATCCCATTTGCGGCTGGTGTAAAAATTGTAGTAGCTGGCACGGCGCTTGTCAGTCTTGAGGATCAGCTCCTCCGCCGCCTTCTCCGAAAGGCCGTGACGTTCCGCCACTGTTTTCACCCGTACCGGCAGCGGCGCATGGATAAACACATTCAGATGGTGGGGATGGTCGGAGAGGATATCGTCGGCACAGCGGCCGATCATTATACAGGAGCGCTCCTTCGCCGTGGAGCGGATCACCTCCGCCTGAATGGCAAAGAGCTTATCATTGGTCAGCACATCCTTAAAACTCAAAGGCACTGCATACCCGCCGTACGCGGCGGCGGAAAGGGAATACAGCAGGCTGTTGGTCGGCTTTTCATCGGCGTGTTCAAACAGCTTTTCGCTGATGCCGCTCTTCTGAGCGGCAAGGGCCAAAAGCTCCTTATCCATATAATGAATCCCCAGGGCCTCGGAAAGGCGCTTCCCTATCCTTCTTCCGCCGCTTCCAAACTGCCGGTTGATGGTAACTACGTAATTTTCATACATAAAAGCCCCTCCGTTCCAAAGAATAAACGCAGGGCCGCCCGGAAAAGCCGGCCGCTGTTTTTCAAGCCAAAGTATAGTGATATTGCATAATTTAGCTTAAAATTTTCTTTATTCTATGTTTAGAATACACCTTTTCATGCAAAAATTCAAGCAAAATCCCATCTTCCGCATATCTCCGCCTGCCCCGGAAAAACTAACAGAGCACCCGGCTCCTCCCGGAAAAGCATTTCCGGGAGGAGCCGGGCTGTCAAACCGCCGGAATATGCCGCCCGAAGGGAAGGGCGTATTCGCGGACAAACAAATGGAGGACAAACAATGACTCAGCTGAAATGCAACGTCGCCACCTGTGCCAGCAACGCCGACAACTGCTGCTGCCGCCCCGATATCATGGTGGAGGGGCCTGAGGCCTGCTGCTGCAGCGAAACCTGCTGCGGTTCCTTCCAGGAAAAGGACAAAGCCGCCGGCAATGTTCTGCGCCACGATGTGCCCAACCAGTCTCTCAGCGTCAAATGCAGCGCCTATAACTGCGTTTACAACGGCGAGGGCGCCTGCCATGCCGAGAGCATCCATGTGTCCGGCTCCAGCGCCTGCTGCGATTCGGAAACCGAATGCACCACCTTCCGAAAAAAATAAAAGAAGCCTTCCATGGCCCAATGTACTTCTTTATGACGTGCGGAATACCGCGCGTCTTTTTGTATAGCTTTGCTGCGCAAAGCTGTAAAAAAACGGCCATGTGGGCTGTCCCCGGCCCACGGCCATAGGATCCATGCCGCCCGACCACGGGAGGGGGCGGATGCGCGTAAAAAATAGCCGCAGGTTATTTTTTATAGCTTTGCTGCGCAAAGCTATAAAAAACGGCCATGTGGGCCGTCCCCGGCCCACGGCCATAGGATCCATGCCGCCCGCCCACGGGAGTGGGCGGATACGCGTAAAAAATAGCCGCAGGCTATTTTTTATAGCTTTGCTGCGCAAAGCTGTAAAAAACGGCCCACGGCCATAGGATCCATGCCGCCCGCCCACGAGAGTGGGCGGATGCGCATAAAAAATAGCCGCAGGCTATTTTTTATGCTGATTT
>JALELV010000095.1 GCA_022768545.1 Oscillospiraceae bacterium | reverse complement strand
CCCTGCAGTCCTGCGTGCCCAACCGGCCCGGCGTGCCGGAAAAGGTGTTGAAATGCAACATCATGGATCTGGATTCCATGTATTTTCCCAAAAGCTTTGTGGTGCCTTACATCGAAGTGGTGCACGACCGGGCGGTGTGTGAGGTGCTGCGGGGCTGCCACCGTGGCTGCCGGTTCTGTCAGGCGGGTTTTCTGTACCGCCCGTTCAGGGAGAAGAGCATCGAGACCATCGATGCCCAGTGTCGCGCCCTGGTGGAATCCACCGGCTATGACGAGATCTCCCTGTCCTCTCTTTCCACCAGCGACTACCGCCGGCTTTTCGGGCTGATCGATACGCTGCACCAGTGGACAGAGGATGAAAAGGTGAGCGTGTCTCTCCCCAGCCTGCGGGTGGATAATTTCTCCACGGAGCTCATTGACCGGGTGCAGTCCATCCGCAAAACTTCCCTTACCTTTGCGCCGGAGGCCGGTACCCAGCGGATGCGGGACGTCATCAACAAAAATGTCACAGAGGAGGAGATCCTTTCCACCTGCCGCACCGCCTTTGAGGGCGGGTACTGCGCGGTGAAGCTCTACTTTATGCTGGGGCTTCCCACCGAGACGGAAAAAGACCTGGAGGGCATTGTGGACCTGGCACAGAAGGTGGTGGACCTGTTCTATTCCATTCCGGATCGCCCCAAGGGCCGGGGGGTGAATGTGACGGTGAGCCTTGCTTCCTTTGTGCCCAAGCCCTTTACCCCCTTCCAGTATGAGCCCCAGGACACCGAGGAGATGCTGCGGGAAAAGCAGCACCACATCATCTCTTATGTGAGCACCAAGTCTAAGAAGATCCGCATCAATTACCATGAGTCGAAGACAAGCTACCTGGAGGCGGTGCTGGCCCGGGGAGACAGGCGGCTGTGCGCCGTGCTGGAGCGGGCCTGGAAAAACGGGTGCCGCCTGGACGGCTGGGGAGAGTATTTTGACTACGGGCGCTGGGAGGAGGCTTTTGCCGCCTGCAAAGTGGACGGGGCGTTCTACGCCAACCGCACCAGAAGCTACGAGGAGACCCTGCCCTGGGACCACCTGGACTACGGGGTGAGCAAGAGCTTCCTCACCCGGGAAAACCAGAAAGCCCGCTGCAGCCAGACTACTCCCAACTGCCGACAGGGGTGCAGCGGCTGCGGGGCCAATCAGCTGTTGGGGAGGGCCTGCCTGTGAAGCCGGTAAGAGTGTTTTATGAAAAAAAGGATACTGCGAAGTATATTTCCCACCTGGATATCAACCGCTGCTTCCAGCGTGCCATACGCCGGGCGGAGGTGGCCATCTGGTACACCGAGGGGTTTAACCCCCACGCCTATATCACCTTTGCCCTGCCCCTTTCCCTGGGGTACGAGAGCGAGTACGAGACCATGGACATGCGGCTTTTGGACGAGGACATGCCTTTGGACGAGGTGATGGCGCGCTTAAACCGCGCGCTGCCCGCGGGCCTGCGGGTGTGGAAGGCGGCGATGCCCTCCGACAAGCCGGATGCCATCGCCTGGTCGGACTACCGGGTGCTGATGGCCCCGGAGGGAGAGGCGGCGCAGGAGACCGCACAGAAGTTCCGGGCGTTTTTGGAGCGGGAGAGCATCCCCGCCAAAAAGCGCACCAAGCGGGGAGAGCGGGAGATAGACCTGCGCCCCTATGTACAGCTTTTGAGCCTTGCCTGTACTCCGGAGGGGGTGCAGGCGGAGCTGCGGCTGGCGGCGGGCAGCGAGATGAATGTAAACCCCACCCTGGTGCTCGACTGCTTCTGCGCGGCCTGCGGGACGAAGTTTGACCATGTTCAGGTGACCAGGACGGCGGTGTGGAACAAAAAAGGAGAAAATTTCGCATAAAAGCTTGCTTTTCGGGTGGGCTTATGATATCATATACAGGCATTTAGTGGCCGTCCTGGTACCCGGGACGGGGTTTGATGCCCGGCGAAAGCCGTGACATGAAAGCGGGCAGTCCTCTGTCATTGCCAAAGCATGAGTATGAATGTCCTGAAAAACAAGGAGGATATAGAAGATGGACGCTTTGAAGCACATTGCTCAGGAGAGCATGAAAGAAAACGTCCCTTCCGTTGAAGTCGGCGACCTGGTTCGCGTCGGCGTCAAGGTAAAGGAAGGCGACAAAGAGAGAATCCAGACCTTTGAGGGCACTGTGATCGCCAAGAAACACGGCGGTGTGGCGGAGACCTTTACCGTTCGCCGCGTATCCCACGGCTGCGGTGTGGAGAGGGTGTTCCCCCTGCATTCCCCCAACGTGGACAGCGTAGAGGTAGTAAGACAGGGCCGTGTCCGCAGAGCCAAGCTGTATTACCTCAGAGACAGAGTCGGCAAGGCCGCCAAAGTCAAATCCAAAATCCGCTGAGAATTTATCTGTCAAAAAGGGACGTTTCGTCCCTTTTTGCTGTTTCTGCCCTTATTTAGCCATAGGCCGGCGCGGAGTGCCGGGATAAAAAACGGCGGCCGGTTCGCCGTTTTTGTTTCAGTACGGGTTTTGTGCACAAGAATAAGAGGGCGGGGCCGCCCTCCAAGCGCCCGCTTTGCAAAATGGGGGTGATGGGATGAGGCCGGATACCGGGGAGGAAAGGGCTCCCCTGGTCGCGGAACTTTACGAGTGGCTGGGTACGGTGGTGTTTGCCGTGACGGCGGTGGTGCTGGCGTTTACCTTTTTGCTGCGCACCGTGGGGGTGGACGGAAGCTCCATGGAACCCACTCTGCACCATGGGGACCGCGTAGTCATCACCCATCTCATGTACCGCCCGGAGCCGGGGGATATTGTGGTGATCACCCAGCCCAACAGCGCCGACGTGCCCATCGTCAAACGGATCATCGCCGACGAGGGACAGAGCGTGATGATCGACTTTTCGGCTGGGACGGTAGAGGTGGACGGTGTGGTGCTGAGCGAGCCCTACATCAAGGAACCCACGCACCTGAAACGGGACGTGGAGTTCCCGGTGACGGTGCCTCCGGGCTGCGTGTTCGTCATGGGGGACAACCGCAACCGCTCCCTGGACAGCCGGGATTCCGGCGTTGGGATGATAGACAAACGCTATATTTTGGGGAAGGCCGTGTTCCGGTTTTTCCCCTTCGACCAGATCGGCGGCCTGGGCTGAGGGCTGCCCCTGCCATGGAGGTGAAAGGATATGACGGAAGCCCCTTCTATTCAGTGGTTTCCCGGCCATATGGCCAAAACGCGCCGCCTGATGCGGGAGAGCATCCGGCTGGTGGATGTGGTGGTGGAGCTGACCGACGCCCGCATCCCTTTTTCCAGCCGCAACCCGGAGCTTCCCCGCCTGGTGGGAGAGAAGCCCCGCATTGTGCTGCTCAACAAATGCGACGCTGCCGACCCGGAGGTGACCCGCGCCTGGTGTGAGGACTACGCCGCCCGGGGCGTGACCGCCATCGCCACCGATTGCCGCTCCGGAAAAGGGCTGCGGCAGCTGGATGGCGCCATCCGCAAGGTAATGGCCGGGGAGCTGGCCCGCCGGGAGCGCCGCGGCATGTCCGGTGCCCCCATCCGCATGATGGTGGTGGGGATCCCCAATGTGGGAAAATCCTCCTTTATCAACCGTCTGGCCGGTTCCCGCCGGGCTAAGGTGGAGGACCGCCCGGGGGTGACCCGGGGGCGCCAGTGGGTGAGCCTGGACAACGGTATGGACCTGCTGGATATGCCCGGTATCCTGTGGCCGAAGTTTGAGGACAAGACTGTGGGAGAGCACCTCGCCTTTACCGGCGCGGTGAAGGACGACATCATGGATCTGGAGCTTTTGGCCATGCGCCTGCTGGAACTTTTGAACCGGGAGTACCCCGTCCTGCTGCGGGAGCGCTACCGCCTGACGGAAGAAGAGGCGGCCCGGCCGGACGCCTATGAGCTTCTGCAGACAGTGGGGAGAAAGCGCGGTATGCTGATGGCCGGCGGGGTGGTCAACACCGAACGCACCGCCATCGCCGTGCTGGACGAGTTCCGCGGCGGAAAGATCGGCCGCGTTTCCCTGGAAAAGCCCCGCCCGCGGCAGAGAACTGCAGGCGCGGCGGAGAAGTAAAAAGTACGGCAGCCCCGTTCCGGGCATCGGGGCGGGGCTGTTTGCCGTGAAGGGAGGCCTTTTTATGAGTCTGTACGAGTTTGACCGGGAGGAATATGCCCGGGGCTTTGACGTCATCTGCGGCGCGGACGAGGCCGGGCGCGGCCCTTTGGCGGGCCCGGTGTTCGCCGCCGCCGTCATCCTCCCCCGGGAGGAGGAGATCGAGGGGTTAAACGACTCCAAAAAACTGACGGAGAAGCGCCGGGAAAAGCTCTACGATGAGATCGTCTCCCGGGCGGTGTCCTGGTCGGTGCAGAGGGTGGACGCGGAGGAGATCGACCGCATCAACATCCTGCAGGCCTCTCTGCTCGCCATGAAGCGGGCGATAGAAGCCCTCTCCCCCACGCCGGATATGGCCTACATCGACGGCAACCGCACACCGGAGCTGGAGCTCATCCCCGCCCAGGCGGTGGTGAAGGGGGACGGCCGCAGCGCCTGTATCGCGGCGGCCTCCATTCTGGCCAAAGTCTCCCGGGACCGGTATATGCTGGAGCTGCACAGGCAGTACCCCATGTACGGCTTTGACAAGCACAAGGGCTACCCCACCCGCCTCCATTACGAGATGCTGGGGCGGTACGGCGTATCCCCCGTGCACCGGAAGAGCTTCCTCAAAAACCTGCGGGAGCACCTGGAGAAGAGCCATGGATAAAAAGACTACCGGCAGGCTGGGGGAGGAGTTGGCCGCCCGGCGCCTGCGGGAAGAAGGTATGGAGATCCTGGCCCGCAACTACCACTCCCGCTGGGGAGAGATCGACATCATCGCGGCGGACGATGCGTTCCTCGTCTTTGCGGAAGTGAAGACCCGGGCGGAGGATGCCCTGGGGAGCCCGGCGGAGGCCGTGACCCCGCAGAAGCAGAAAAAGCTCTGCCGCACGGCGGTAGCCTACCTGATGGAGCACCCCAGCGCCCTGCAGCCGCGTTTCGACGTCTTTGCCATTACCGTTAAAAAGGGGGAGGGGTTTGCCCCTGTCTCTGTTTTACATTTGATCAATGCATTTGAGGTGGACAGCTATGAAAGTATTTGACCTGCACTGCGATACCATCACCGTCCTCTGCGACCACGGGGAGGACCTGGTAAACCGCAGCAGACATATCTCCCTGGATAAGCTCGCCGGGTTTGAGCGCTGGGTGCAGTGCTTTGCCGTGTTCATGCCGGACGAGTACCGTGGGGAGGCGGCCAAGGAGTATTTTGAACGCAACTTCCGCTATTACCGGGCCCAGATGGAGAAGTTTTCCGGCAGGATCGGCACGGCGGAGCGGTCGGACCAGCTTTCGGGGGAAACAGGGCTCACCTCGGTGCTCACCATCGAGGGGGGGAGCGCCCTGGCCGGGGAGCTTGGCCGGGTAAAGGAGCTCCGGGATCTGGGGGCCGCCATGATGACGATCACCTGGAACGGCGACAACGAGATCGCTGGGGGCGCGGGCGGCGCCGGCCAGGGCACCGGCCTGACAGAGTTTGGCCGCCGGGTCATCCCGGAGATGGAAAAGCAGGGGATGATCGTGGATCTCTCCCATATCTCCGACCGCAGCTTTGACGAGATCGACGAGATCGCCCAAAAGCCCTTCGTGGCAAGCCATTCCAACGCCCGGGCGGTGTGCAACGTCAAGCGCAACCTCACCGACCGGCAGTTTTCCCGCTATGTGGCCAGAGGGGGGCTTGTGGGGCTCAACTATTACACCAAATTTATCCGGGAGGACGCGCCGGAGCGGGCGACCTTGGAGGACCTGTACCGGCATATCGAGCATTTCCTCGCCCTGGGCGGGGAGAAGGTGCTGGCCCTGGGCTCCGATTTTGACGGCGCCGACATGCCCGGGGAGCTTAGCTCCGCGGAAAAGATTGCAAACCTCTACGAATATATGTTAAAATCCAATCTGAATGAGGATCTGGTGCGGGATATCTTTTACGGGAACGCCTGCCGTTTCTTCAGCCAGCACATGTAAAAACAGGGAGTGACCATATCTATGAATTATACCAGCACCCGGGACAAAAAGGTCGTTGTCTCCGCTTCCCGCGCCATCAGCAGGGGGATCTCCGCTGAGGGAGGGCTGTTTGTGCCCACCTCGCTGCCGCAGCTCTCTCCGGAGCGCCTGAACAGGCTTGCGGGCCTCTCCTACACCGGGCGGGCCGCCGATATTCTGGGGGATTTTCTGGACGGGTTTTCCGCCAAAGAGATCCAAAACTGCGTGGAGGCCGCCTATACCGCCAAAAAGTTCGGAGAAGAATCCATCACCCAGCTGGCGAAACTGGGGGAGAGCACCTATATGCTGGAGCTGTGGCACGGGCCCACCTGCGCTTTTAAGGACATGGCGCTGCAGCTGCTGCCCCATCTGATGACCGAATCGGTCCGGAAAGAGGGGGAGGAGGAGACGGTCGTCATTCTGGTGGCCACCTCCGGCGACACGGGCAAGGCGGCCCTGGAGGGCTTTAAAGATGTGCCCGGCACCGAAATCATCGTGTTTTACCCCGAGGAGGGGGTGAGCCCCATGCAGAAGCTGCAGATGGCCACCCAGGAGGGGGAAAACGTGAATGTCGCCGCTATCGAGGGAAACTTCGACGACGCCCAGACCGGCGTCAAGCGCATTTTTACCGACCCGGAGATGACCCGGCGCCTTGCAAAGAACCGCCTGGCCTTTTCCAGTGCAAACTCCATCAACTGGGGGCGCCTGGTGCCCCAGATAGTGTATTATGTCAGCGCCTACTGCGACCTTTTGTCGGACGGAGAGATCCGGCCCGGTGAAAAAGTGAACGTGGTGGTGCCCACCGGCAACTTCGGCAACATTCTGGCGGCGTACTACGCAAAGCACATGGGCGTGCCCATCGGCAGGCTCATCTGCGCCTCCAACTCCAACAAGGTACTGACGGATTTCATTGCCACCGGCACCTACGACCGCAACCGGGAGTTTATCACCACCATGTCTCCGTCCATGGATATCCTGATCTCTTCGAACCTGGAGCGCCTGCTCTTCCACCTGATGGACGGCGACGACAAAGCCCTCCGCGCCCTGATGGAGAGCCTGGCCGCCGAGGGGCGCTATACCGTGCCGGACGCGGTGCGGGAGAAGCTTCAGGCGGAATTTTTTGGCGGGTACTGCAGCGAGGAGGACACCGCCCGCACCATTCGGGAGGTGTTTGAGCAGTACTGCTACCTCTGCGACACCCACACGGCGGTGGCGGTGAACGTCTGCCGCCAGTATGCGGAGCAGACCGGAGACACCGCAAAGACCATTATTGCCTCCACGGCGAACCCTTACAAGTTCCCCCACAGCGTTCTCGCCTCCCTGGGGGCGGACGCCGGGGGGATCGACGAGTTTGAAGCGGCGGAGAAGCTTGCCCGCCTCACCGGCTGCGAGATCCCGCCGCAGCTGCTGGAGCTTAAACAGAAACCGGTGCTCTTTACGCGCACCTGCCGGAAAGACACCATGGACAGCTTTGTGCTGAGCGCTCTTGGCATCGCCTGCCGCTGAGCCCGGCCGGGGGAAGGGGACGGAGCATGAGCCTGTATGCCATCGGGGACACACACCTATCCTTTGGGTGCTGCAAGCCCATGAATATTTTTGAGGGTTGGCACTGCTACGAGGAGCGTCTGGAACGGAGCTGGCGGGAGCGGGTGAGTGAAGAGGACACGGTGCTGCTGGCGGGGGATATCTCCTGGGGGATGAACTTTGAGGAGGCCCTGCCGGACTTCCGCTTTCTTCACAGCCTGCCGGGGAAAAAGGTGATCATCAAGGGAAACCACGATTACTGGTGGACCACCAGGAGCAAAATGGACGCCTTTTTTGCGCAAAACGGTTTAGATTCCCTTGTCATCCTCCATAATAACTGTGTTTTGACGGAGGATTTTGCCCTGTGCGGTACCCGGGGGTGGCTCTTTGAAAAGGGGCAGCCCCAGGACAAAAAGGTGCTCGCCCGGGAGGCGGGGCGGCTGGAACGCTCCCTGCAGTCGGCCCGGGACAGCGGACGGGAGACCCTGGTGTTTCTGCACTATCCGCCCCTGTACGGGGAGGAGGCCTCCGCTCCCATTCTGGATGTGCTGCTGCGGTACGGGGTAAAGCGGGTCTACTA
>JALELV010000087.1 GCA_022768545.1 Oscillospiraceae bacterium | reverse complement strand
CTCCAGACGGGGACGATCAATGAGATGACCTGTGTGGGGTCCCTGCTGATCATCGGCACCGGGCTGAACCTTCTTGGCATTACAAAATTAAAGCTTATGAACTATCTGCCCGCCATGTTTTTGCCCCTGCTGCTTTGCCTGTTTCTATGACGGGGCGTTTTAAAATAATACAGCGTAAAAAAGGAGCCGGAAAATGTTTTCCGGCTCTCTTTTTATGCTGTATTATTCTTCAGACTCTTCTTTTTCCCCGATCAGCCTGTCGGCCAGGTCCTTCACCGCCTGAGAGACGGCTTCTCCCGCCTGCCCAGTGGGAAGCGCTTCCTGCTGCTTTAGGGGTTCCTGCTCCAAAATATCCCTCTCCAGAGCCTGTTCCTCTTCCTCGGAAGCTTCCTCCTTCGGCGCGCGGGCCATGGCCACCACGCGGGAGCCCTCCGCCACACGCATGACTCGGACTCCTCCGGCGTAGCGGGACTGGAGGTTGACCTCGTCCGCCGCGATGCGGATGATGACGCCGTCGTCGGAGATGAGGATCACGTCGTCGTCCTCGTCCACCGCTTTTACTCCGGCCACCAGGCCCTTCTCCTCCGAGCACTTGTAGTTGCGGATGCCCTTGCCGCCGCGGGACTGGAGCCGGTATTCCGAGAAGTCGGACCGGCGTCCCTGTCCTTTTTCCGTAACGGTGAAGAGGGTGGCACCCTCCCGCACCCGAGCCATGCCAACCACCTCGTCGCCCTCCTCCAGGCTGATGGCGCGGACGCCCCGGGCACTGCGGCCCATGGAACGGACATCGGTTTCCGCAAAGCGGATGACCATGCCCTGGCGAGTGGCGATGACAAGCTCGCTTTCTCCGCCGGTCTCCCGCGCCCAGGCAAGCTCATCGCCCTCGTCCAAAGTGATGGCGATGATGCCGGATTTGCGGGCGTTTTTGTAGGCAGACATCTCCGTGCGCTTGATGGTGCCCTGGCGGGTGACCATCACCAAATACCGATCCTCCGCAAAATCGGACACCCGGATCATGGAGGTGACCTTTTCATCCCCCTCCAGCGGGAGAAGATTTACAATATTCATTCCCCGGGAAGTACGGGAACCCTCCGGGATCTCGTAGCATTTAAGGCGCAGCATCCGCCCCCGGTTGGTGAGGAAGCAGATATAGTCGTGGCTGGAGCTGACAAACAGATCCTCCACAAAGTCCTCCTCCCGACGGGTCATGGCGGAGATGCCCCGCCCGCCGCGGCGCTGGGTCTTGTACGCGTCCACCGGCTGCCGCTTCAGGTACCCAAAATGCGTCAGGGTAACCACGCAGTCCTCCACGGGGATCAGGTCCTCGATATCCACCTCGCCGCTCACCGACTGGATCTCGGTGCGGCGCTCATCGCCAAACTTTTTGCTCAGATCCTCCACCTCGCTGCGGATGATGGCATACACCCGGGAGTCGTGGGAGAGGATGTCCTCCAGATCCGCCACTTTTTTGAGGATCTCCGCCAGCTCATCCTCTATTTTGGCGCGCTCCAGACCGGAGAGCTGCCCCAAGCGCATGGCCACAATGGCGGCGGCCTGTACATCGCTGAGCCCAAACCGTTCGCTGAGGGCCCGCTTGCTCTCGGGCTGGTCCTTGGAGGCCCGGATGATGGCGATGACCTCGTCGATATAATCCAGCGCGATCTTGAGGCCTTCCAGGATATGCTCCCGTTCCTTGGCTTTTTTCAGCTCATACCGGGTACGGCGGGTAATGACCTCAAACTGGAACTTCAGATAGTGTTCCAGCATCTCCTTAAGGGTCATGATCCTGGGCTGGTTTTTATCCAGCGCCAGCATGATGACGCCCACCGTATCCTGGAGCTGGCTGAAGGAATAGAGCTGGTTGAGCACCACCTGGGGGTTGGCATCCCTTTTGAGCTCGATGACGATGCGCATGCCGTCCCGGTCGGATTCATCCCGCAGGTCGCTGATCTGGTCGATCCGCTTATTTTTGACAAGCTCCGCAATGCTTTCGATCAGCCGCGCCTTGTTCACCATATAGGGGATCTCGGTGACGATGATGCGCATGCGGTTTTTATATTCCTCTACTTCGGCCCGGGCCCGCAGGGTGATCTTTCCCCGGCCGGTGGCATAGGCGGCCCGGATGCCGGCGCGGCCCATGATGATGCCCCCGGTTGGGAAATCCGGCCCTTTGATGTGCTCCATCAGTTCGTCTAGCGTGGCCTCCGGGTTGTCGATCAGGGCGCAGATGGCGCCGGTGACCTCCCGCAGGTTGTGAGGGGGGATATTAGTGGCCATGCCGACGGCGATACCGCTGGAGCCGTTGACCAGCAGGTTGGGGAACCGGGAGGGGAGCATCACCGGCTCCTGCAGGTGGTCATCGTAGTTGGGCATAAAATCCACGGTGTCCTTGTCGATGTCGGTGAGCATGGCCATGGCGATCTTGCTCATGCGGGCCTCGGTATAGCGGTAGGCGGCGGCAGGGTCTCCGTCCACGGAGCCGAAGTTTCCGTGGCCGTCTACCAGAGGGTAGCGCAGAGAAAAATCCTGTGCCATACGGACCATGGCGTCGTAAACCGACGCATCGCCGTGGGGATGGTACCGGCCCAGTACCGAACCCACCGTATCTGCGGATTTTCGATAGGCTTTGTCGGGGGAGAGGCCGTTTTCATACATAGTGTAAAGAATCCGCCGGTGCACCGGCTTCAGTCCGTCCCGGACATCTGGAAGGGCGCGGCCCACGATGACGGCCATGGAATAATCGATATAGGATTTTTTCATTTCCTTTTCGATATCCCGGACGATCACCACGTTGCCTTCGCGCTTGTTGTCTTCGTTGTTCATTGTTTTTCACCCTTATCGTTTACAGAAACCGCCGAGGGGGATCATCTTCACCCCGGGCCGCCTCTCTTTCTATTTCCTGCCGCCTTTTTCAAAGGGGCTGTCCTCGCCCCGGAACACCTCGTCCAGCTCGGTCAACCCCTCCCGGCTGAGCTCCTTTTTGGGAACACACCAGTTTCTGTCCCGGCTGGCACAGAGATAATAAAACTCGCCGTCCTCGCGGATCTTGACCATGTCGTTTTTATAGTTCAGCTGAAAGCAGCTCTCGCCGTCGGAGGAAAACATGGACTTGTTTCCCGCCAGGAGAAACCGCTCCCGTCCGCTTTGGTTTTTTGCCTCCTGCTTCTGCATCCGGGCGGGGACGATCAGGACGACCGCTAAAAGGGCCAAACACACGAACCCCAGGATAAGCCCCTGAAGATAGGCAGGGTTTCTCCAGTAAGAGATAAAGAATGCCAGTGCCAGCAACGCCGCCAAAACGGCCTGGAAGGTGCGCTTGAACCGTCCCCTGATCATCTTTTTACAGGCTTTCAGGGCGTCCTCCTCCGAGAGGGTGTAGACAACGCCTGCCAGGACGCTGTTTTCTTCCTTTACCCGGTCCACTTCCTCCTTGATAAGAAGCCCGAGCTCCGGGGAAGCGTCTGCAATGATCTCCGCAATTTTTTGTTTCAGCTTTCGTTCCATTTCTTATTCCTCTGTCCCGTTATTTTGTTCTGTCTCCCGGCCGCCCAAATAGGTTTCTCTCAGCCTCTCCGCATCTTCGGCAGCCAGCGTCTTTTTGGGGATCAGGACGGAATTTCCGCTCTTTAAGTCTATTTGATAGTAAAGCGGACAGCTTTTAAAAGCGGCAATTTCCTTGCCCAGCGTCTTTTTTTCCCCCTCTGCCGAAGCTTCTGTAAAACAGTCCTCATAAAAAGCAAGGGTCACATCGTTTTGCAGGTAGCTGCTTTGCCCGTAGGCCTCCTTCACCGATCTCTTCATCATCCAGGGAAAGAGCAGGGGGAAATACAAAATCTGATAGGCTCCAAAGGCCAGCACAAAAAGCGCCGCGAACAGCAGAAACAAATTTTTATGCTGCCCTGCCAAAAGCAGGACAAGGCCGGAAAGAGAGACCGCCAGGCACAAAAGCCCCGTCAGCCGGAAAGCTTTTTTCTTTTTTCCCAGCAAGGCCTCCGCCCGGCTCAGATTAAAATCCATATACTCTTCCAGGGAAACCCGAAAAGTGGTTTCCGCCAGAGCCTTTTCAGGCTGTTCCAAAATAAAAGCATCCCCCTTTGTCATAAAACAGCGCCCCGGTCAAATATCCAGGTTCGTTGCATATTTTGCGTTCTGTTCAATGAACTCCTTGCGGGGGGCCACTTTATCTCCCATGAGAATGGTAAAGATCTCGTCGGCGCGGACAGCATCTTCCATCTCCACCTTGACGATAGTACGGCGCTCCGGGTCCATGGTGGTCTCCCAGAGCTGCTCCGGATCCATCTCACCGAGGCCCTTGTAGCGCTGGATATCCCGCTTGACGTCATCTGTGCCGTAAAGCTCCTCGACATACCGGTCCCGCTCCTCATCGGAATAGGCATAGCGCACCTTTTTTCCCCGGGTGATCTTGTAAAGTGGGGGCTGGGCCAGATAGACATGTCCCTCTTCGATCAGCGGACGCATAAAACGGAAGAAGAAGGTGAGCATCAGGGTGCGAATATGGGATCCGTCCACATCCGCATCGGCCATGATGATAACCTTGCCGTAGCGGATCTTGCTCACGTCAAATTCCTCGCCGATTCCGCAGCCCAGGGCGGTAATGACCGGCATGAGCTTGTCGTTGCCGTACACCCGGTCGATACGGGCCTTTTCCACGTTGAGCATCTTGCCCCACAGGGGAAGGATGGCCTGGAAGCGGCGGTCCCGCCCCATCTTTGCGGAACCTCCGGCGGAGTCTCCCTCCACGATGTAGATTTCGGTATAGGTGTTGTTGCGGTCGGCACAGTCGGCCAGCTTTCCGGGTAGTTGGCTGCCCTCCAGCACCGATTTGCGGCGGGTGAGCTCTCTGGCTTTCCGGGCGGCTTCCCGGGCCCGGGCGGCTCCCAGGGCCTTGTCGAAGATCACCTTGGCCACGGAGGGGTTTTCCTCAAAAAAGGTCATGAGCTTTTCATAGACCATACCCTCCACCAAGGTGCGCATTTCGGTATTCCCAAGCTTTGCCTTGGTTTGCCCTTCAAACTGGGCATCGGTCATTTTTACCGATACAACGGCGGTAAGGCCCTCCCGGACATCCTCTCCCGTGAGGTTTTTGTCGCTCTCTTTGATTAACCCATGGCGTTTTCCATAATCGTTGAATACCCGGGTCATGGCGGATTTAAAGCCCAGCTCATGGGTGCCCCCCTCCACGGTGTGGATGTTGTTTGCAAAGGAGAGCAGCATCTCGTTGTAGCTGTCGTTGTACTGCATCGCCACTTCGGCGATATTATCGCCGCTCTGGGCGTTTAAGTAGATCACATCCGGATGGAGGACCTCCATTGCCTTTCTCCTGTGGATATACTCCACAAAACTGCGGATGCCCCCTTCGTAGTGAAGGTGCTCTTCCCGGACCTCCTCCGTTCTGCTGTCCCTGAGGACAATATAGATCCCTGCGTTGAGAAAGGCCTGTTCCCGCAGGCGGGTGAGAAGGATATCGTAATCATAGTCGCAGCATTCAAAGATCTCCGGGTCCGCCTTAAAGGCCACGGTGGTACCGGTGCCGGCGGCGTCCCGCACGATCTTCAGGTCCTCCGTGGGAACACCCCGCTCAAATTTCTGATAATAGACATGCCCTTCGTGGCTCACCTCCACCTCCAGCCAGCTGGAGAGGGCGTTTACCACGGAGGAACCCACCCCGTGGAGGCCGCCGGATACTTTATATCCGCCGCCGCCGAACTTTCCCCCCGCGTGCAGAACGGTAAATACCACCGTCACAGCCGGGATACCCAGCTTGGGCTGGATGCCCACCGGGATGCCACGCCCGTTATCCTGTACCCGGATGATGTTGTCCGGCAGAATTTCCACGGTGATCTTATCACAGAAGCCTGCAAGGGCCTCGTCGATGGAATTGTCCACGATCTCATAGACCAGATGATGAAGGCCTCTGGGCCCGGTGGAGCCGATATACATGCCGGGGCGTTTTCTGACCGCCTCCAGCCCTTCCAAAACCTGTATTTGATTGCCGTCGTAAGTGGAAGCCTGAGGTTTATTATCCACGTTTTGTTCCTCCATTTTCTCTGCCGGATCACTGCTGCCGCCGGGCCTTCTCCCGGTATTTCTGACCAAAACAGCCGGCCAAACCGTTATTTCACATTGGAAATGCCTTCTATATACCCCGACCGCTTTTTCAGTGTGGCGGAGGATATCTGAGAAATATATACCCTTGTCCTGCCCTGCTCTTCGCAGACAACAAAGGATTTTGGAAGCTCCATGGAAACATTGACCACCCTTCCTTTTTTCTCCGCCTCGGAGAGATACCTGCGGGTGGATTTTCCAAGGGATGCATTTTCGATGTCAAAGATTCCTATCACGTCCGAAGTGCGGACGACCGTATTCTGGCCCAGATGAAGATACAAGGCCCATCCCCCTTTGTTTTTTAAAAACCGCTGCTGTCTGTTATCTCCCCGTTTTCCATACGAAAGCTCCTGCCTGCAGAAAGGGAAGAAAAATAGTTTTTGTCGCAGCAGGTGATAAAGATCTGGCTGCCCGCCAGATGGTTGAGCAGATATTCCCGGCGGCCGCTGTCAAGTTCGCTCATCACATCATCCAGAAGGATCACCGGGGCTTCCCGGAGGATCTCTCCCATACACCGTGCTTCACCCAGCTTGAGCGCCAGCACCGAGCTTCTCTGCTGCCCCTGAGACCCAAAGCTCCGGGCACTTTTTTCATCCAGAAGGATCTCCAGATCATCCCGGTGGGGCCCCACAGTGGTCACCCCACAGCGAAGGTCCTCCCCCCGGGCGCGGGAAAGTGCCTGCCGGTAGGCCTCCCGCAGCTGTTCCGGACCCTGATACCGTTCCGGTCCCACGCCATTTCTGCGATAAACGGCCTCAAAAGCCTCGCGGCTCATGGAAATCCCCTCGTAGATCTCCCGGGCGGCTCCGC
The DNA here is from genome assembly GCA_022768545.1 of Oscillospiraceae bacterium. Lineage (GTDB taxonomy): Bacteria > Bacillota > Clostridia > Oscillospirales > Ruminococcaceae > JALELV01. Next base: position 5,525 of record JALELV010000087.1, on the reverse strand, counting down.
CCAGCCGCTGGGCGTAGCGCTCTCTTGCCCAGGACACCGAGGCGGCGAGGGAACAGAACTTTTCATCCCATATATCCAGCGTATCCAGCAGGGAGCCGGCGTAGGAAATATCCTTTAAAAGGGTGTTGCGCTGCTGGAGCACCCGGGAAAACGCCGCCAATGTATCGATATACCGCGGGGTGATCTGGCAGATGCTGGTATCCAAAAAGCGTCTTCTCTCCGCCGGGCCGTCCTTGACAAGGCTCAGATGGGAAGGGGAGAACACCACCGCGCAGAGTTCCCCGGCCAGCCGGGCTGCGGATTCCAGGGGAATCTCGTTGAGAAAGGCGCTTTTTCTGCCGCCAAAACGGAGCTCCGCCTGCTGCAGCCGCCCATCCTTCCGAAAAGACGCCCGGATTCGGGCGCCGCTTTCTCCAAAAGAGATAAGATCCGCATCCTTTGCCCCGCGGAAACTGCGGGCGCCGGAGAGCAGCCAGACCGATTCGATCAGGTTGGTCTTTCCCTGCCCGTTGTCGCCGTAAATCACATTGACGGAGGGATCCGGCTCCATGGAGAGCTCCCTTAGGTTTCGAAAGCGGGAAAGCGCTATGCTTGTGATATTCAAAGGGAGGTTACCTCAATTTCATAGTCGTCCAGGCAGACGATATCTCCCGGCCGAAGTTTTTTTCCCCGCGCCAGGCAGACCTCGCCGTTGACGGTGACCGCCCCCTCGGCGACGATCTCCTTGGCGTGGCCCCCGGTTTCTGCCGCACCGGCAAATTTTAAAAATTGGTCAAGCTTTATATATTCCGTCCGGATGGGGATTTCAATATGCTGTTTCATTTTAATACCATGCTTTCTTTTATTCCGCTTTGAGGCGCACCGGCAGCACCAAAAACAGGAAGCTGTCCCCCTGGGTCGGCACCATCTTCATAGGGGAAAGGGGCCCGTTGATCATCAGCTTCACCTGGTCGCATCCGCTGGCCCGCAGGGCGTCTAACAGATAGCGGTTGTTAAAACCCATGGTGAGCTCCGGCCCTTCGCCCCGGCACTCCAGCTCGTCATAGGCTTTTCCAATGGCGGTGGAGCAGGACATTTTGATCAGGGCGTCGGTAAAATTCACCTTCAGCGGGCTTTTCAAACGGTCGGAGATAAGCAGGGAAGTTCTCTCGATACTTTCAATAAAGGGGCGGACTCCCACCGCCACCGTGGTGCCGGTCCCTCCGGGGATAGCTGCTTTATAATCCAGAAAATCTCCCTCTAACAGACGGGAAAGAATGGAATACCCCCCCGCTTTGAAGATAATGTGTTTGGAACCCACCTGGATCTCGGTCATCTCATCTTCATCAGAGAGCAGCTTTGTCAGCTCTGAAAGAGTTTTTCCGGGAACGATAAAATGAAATTCTTCCTCCGACTGGATGGGTTCCCGTCGCAGGGCCAGGCGAAAACCGTCCACTGAGATCACCCGCAGCTCTTTTCCTCCCACTTCAAAGAGGGAACCCGTCTGAACCGGCTTGGAGTCGTTGGTGGCAATGGCAAACAGCGTCTGGTCTATCATGGATTTGAGGACATTCTGCGGCACCGAGACCGGCGTCACCTCGCTGAGAGTGGGGAATTCCGGGAACTCCTCCGCGGGGATGCCGAGAATGGTGAACTCGGAAAAACCGCTCCGGATGACCGTCAGGTATTTTTCGTCGCTTTCAATTGAGACGGTTTCTCCCGCCATCCGGCGGACCATGTCCACAAAAAGTTTTGCCGTCAGGACGATCTCCCCCGGCTCCGCCACTTTGGCTTCCATAGAGGCGGAGATCCCCATGTCCAGGTCGTAGCCGGAGAGATAGAGGGTGTTGTCCCTGGCCCGGAGCAGGATCCCCTCCAGGGCGGGGAGTGTCGTCTTGGGTGATACGGCCCGGGATACGTTGGAGATCACTTCGTAAAGTTTTTGCTTATCGCACATAATTTTCAAGCAAGGTCACCTTCCTTTTCCACAGTTGGAGTTCCAAAACAAATATAAGAAAAAAGAATAGATTAATTTTAGTAGTAGTAGTAGAGGCGGTTGGTTTGGTGGAAAACACCCAGAAAAGGCATATTCATGCGGTTTTTGAGTGTACTTGTACGGAGGACACCTCCGGGCAGAAAAAGTTGAAATGTGAAAAAATCGGAAATTCTGACAAATAGCAAAAAAAGAAGTTGATAAAATGTCGGGTAAAACATGGAAAACCAGTGAGAAAGGGATGTGAAAAAATTTCCCGGCAAAAAGGTTGTGCAAAGGTTGAAAAGTTTAAAATTGAAAAGGTCAGTTTCTTTTTCCACATATGGGGAAAACTTCGTGGAATGTCAGGAGTTCTGGACGTTTTTAATGATATCCTCAATGGTTTCTTTATAATGAGGATTTTTCTCCATATTTTTTTCCACCTGCTGGATGGCGTAGACGATGGTGGAATGGTCTCGCCCGCCGAATTCTTCCCCGATGGCCTTCATGGGCATCTGGGTCACCTCGCGGACAATGTAAATGGAGACCTGCCTTGCGGCGGAAATATTGGTGGTGCGCTTTCCGGAACGAATATCCTGGGGGGTGACGCCGTTGTAGGTGCGGGCCACCTCGGAGATGATGCGTTCCACCGTGACGGGGGTGGGCTGGTGGTCGTTGAGAATATCCCGAATGGCATTTTGGGCGATGAGGATGGAAGGGGGGGTGCCGGCCAGAAGCTTGTAGGCTTTGAGCTTTTTGACCGTCCCTTCCAGCTGGCGGATGTTTGTTTTGAGCTTGTTGGCGATATACTCCGCCACGTCATCCGGAATGTCCAGGCTGAGAAGCTCCGCCTTACGGCGGATGATGGCGATGCGGGTCTCAAAATCCGGCGGCTGGATATCTGCCAAAAGGCCCCATTCAAACCGGGTCTTGAGCCTGTCCTCCAGGGTTTTGATCTCTTTGGGGGGGCGGTCGGAAGTGAGGACGATCTGTTTGCCCGCCTGATACAGGGTGTCAAAGGTGTGGAAGAATTCCTCCTGGGTCTGCACTTTGCCGCCGATAAACTGGATGTCGTCCACCAGCAGCACGTCCGCCTGACGGTATTTTGCATGAAAGTCTTTGGTGGATTCGTTTCCGATGGCTTCGATGAGTTCGTTGGTAAACTCTTCGCCCTTGACATAAATGGTATTGGTACCGGGCTTGTTCTGCTGGATCTCATTGCAGATGGCGTAGAGCAGATGGGTCTTCCCAAGGCCGGATCCGCCGTAGATAAACAGGGGGTTGTAGGCTCCCGCAGGATTGGTGGCCACCGCCATGGAGGCCGCGTGGGCAAACTTGTTGGATGGGCCTACGATAAAGGTGGAAAAGGTGTATTCGTAGTCTCCGCCGATGGAGTTTTTGTCCAGCTCCTCCTTGGAATACTTCTGAAGATTTTTCAGAGGATCCTCATTGAGGGCGGCGCGGTTGATCACCGGCTTTGCGGAGGACTCATCCGACTGGATGACGATATCCACGGCAAAGCCCATCACGGTCTCAAAGGCGTGACGGAGCAGATCCATGTATTTTTCTTCCACGATCTTTTTTTTAAAATCGGAATGGACGCACAGATAGGCTGTATCGCCCTCCAATTTGACCGGCTCGATCGCGTTTATCCATAAAGAATGAGCGACCTGCGAGATTTCACCCTTGCAGTATTCGCTCACTAGGTTGAATACTTCCTGAAAGGATTCCATATTGATTTTTCCCTCCGACCATTGTGGAAAAGTTAGTGGAAAAAGTGGAAAACTGTGGGGATATTTTGTGAAAACCGGAGTTTTCCACACATTTTGCTGAAGTTATTGTACCATAAAAACAGGTGCTGTTTCAAGCTTTTCCACAGCCTGTGAAGGATATATTTTATAATAGTATAGGGTCGGTCATCAAATTGCATGCATCCTTTACAGATAAAGCGGATGTACAGCCGGCTTTTTATCCCGCTGGATTACCGCGGCTTTCTCCGGCGCCTTTTTCAAATTCTTCAGAGGACTGGAAAAGGGCCGGGGCAAGAGGGCTTTATCCGGGAGGCAGTGGAAAAATGGGGCAAAAAACCATTGAAAACAAGGCTTTTTTCGATTTTTACTTGACAGCGGACGATCATGTAAGATATACTATATTCCTGCAAGGTTAGACCCGAAAGGAGGGTTTCGGATGTTAAGAACTTATCAGCCCAAAAAGCTGCACAGAAAAAAAGAGCACGGTTTCCGCAAAAGAATGGCAACGAAAAACGGACGTAAGGTGCTTGCCCGCAGAAGAGCGAGAGGCAGAGCCCGCCTGACCCATTAATTGCCGGCCACAAAGTTTTTTGTGGCCTTTTCTTTTATGTAAAAGCCGCCAATCGCCGTCTTCGGGCCTTAAAATGGGAAAAACTCCCCTTGTGGCCTTTGGGGGTACAGCGGCTTTTTGCAAAGAGAGGCAGGGCTGTTTTGAAAATTCTCAAACTCAATCGGAACAATGATTTCAGGCGCGCCTATTCCAGGGGAAAATACCTGGTCCATCCCATCCTGATCACCTATGTGGTAAAAAACCGGGCCGGCGGCTGCCGGCTTGGCATCACCGCCAGCAAAAAGGTGGGCAACGCGGTAAAGAGAAACCGGGCCCGCCGGGTGATCACCGCGGCCTTTCAGCAGCTGGAGCCCTTTTTGACCGGAAGCTACGATATTGTGCTGGTGGCGCGCAGCGCCACTGTGCGGGTAAAATCCACCGATGTGCTTCCTGTTCTGCGCCGGCAGCTGAAAAAGCTGGGGGTGCTGGGGGAATGAAAAGGGTTTTGATCTGGCTGATCCGCCTGTATCAGAGGTTTCTTTCGCCGCTTAAGCCGGCGCCTACCTGCCGGTTTTATCCAACCTGTTCTTCCTATGCGATCCAGGCGATCTCCCGCTTTGGGATATGGAAGGGCGGGCTACTTGCGTTGAAAAGAATATTAAGCTGCCATCCTTTCCACCGGGGCGGGTATGACCCGGTCCCCGACCACTTCTCCTACTCCCTTTTGAGGGGACGGCACTGATATATCATATAGATATCCGGCAGACGCCGGGATGCCCTGAAAAATCCCCTTCAGGGGCGGATACGGAACAGAAAAGGGCCTGTTCAAAAAAGAATACGGAGGAAGATGAATGGAACTCATCAACAGCATTTTTGGCTGGCCGCTCGGGTGGATCATGTGGTTTTGCTACCTGGTGGTGCGCAACTACGGCATTGCTCTGATCCTGTTTACTTTGCTGACAAAGCTTATGCTGCTCCCCTTTGCCGTCAAACAGCAGAAGAGCACCATCAAGATGGCAATCTTCAAGCCCAAGATGGATGCGATCCAGAAAGCTTACGGCAACAATAAGGAAAAGCTCAACGAAGAGTTGATGAAGCTCTACGAAAAGGAAGGATACAACCCCATGAGCGGCTGTATGCCCATGCTGATCCAGTTTCCCATCCTTTTCGGACTGATCGATGTGGTGTATAAGCCCCTTACCCATATCCTGCGGCTTTCCAGCGCGGAGATCACCATTGCCACCGATGCGGCGAAGGGCCTGATGGAAAAAGC
>JALELV010000069.1 GCA_022768545.1 Oscillospiraceae bacterium | reverse complement strand
TTTCGCTTCCCCATGGTTTAAGCCCAGGGGTTGGCGCTCTCCGGCTGCCGAATATCGGTGAGGAGGAACTGCTCCCACAGATACCATTTTCCGTCCTTCGCCTCCCGCAGCTGGATGGGCCGGGGGCTATCTGCACCGCCGGAGGGGATAAACAATTTGGCCATTCCCTGGGTGAGGAAGCTGTTGTGGTCTGCAATGACCCGGATGGTGTAGGGCTGCTGGGGGGTATAGTCGTTCTGAGGGGTCGCTCCACTGAAATAGGAGCGGGGCACATAATCCTTCGCCCGGAACCGATCCCGGATAAAGCTGATCTCCTGGCCATTGAGCGGGCGGGGGCCACGCAGGAAATTGAGCATCTGGATCGAGGCGTCCGGGGAGTGGGGGTAGACACACAGGGCAACCACCGTCATGGCCGCTGTTTGGAAAGGGGTAGCCATGGCGGCCTGGGGAAGGGCTGTGAACCCTGCGAAACTGTCCGGGACGGTGGGAAACACGATATCCTCTGTTTTGTTCCCCATACTCTGCACCGCATCCCTTACGGCCCCCTTTGCCTGGTTTTTCAAAGAGTCAAATAATCCCATTTTTCTGCTCCTTTCTCTATTAAAAAGTTTTTGTTCGTCTTTTTGGGGTCCGGCCCTGTCCTTTTGCCCCGCGGCAGTCCGGTCAGCCGGGCACGCGTTCAAAGGGGATCGTGATGATCCCGTCCAGCAGCGGACTGCCGAATTGGTGGCCGACCTCGATCACATCCAGTTCCGGGTAGTAATCGATGCTGTAGGCTCCGCTGAGGTAAAAGGAAGGATCTCCGCCCTCGTACTGAGGCGGCAGACCGGTTTCCAACGCGGCGCCGCCCACCAGCTCCATGGAAAATTCGCTCATATCCTCGGTGACCCATCCGGACGGCTGGGCGGATGGGGTAAAGCTGCCCGCAAACCATGCGTAGGTCTCCCCCATCGGCGGGGCGTAGCCATATTCCATGCAGTCGTTCCCCGCCTCGTCCCGGTAAAAGCGCAGGCGGCACACCAGGGGTTCTCCCGTGGTGGTATGGGCATTCCAGGCCACCCACTCTCCCTGCAGCACCTCCGGCGTCGCGAGTTCGGAAAGATATCCTTCCGTGTCGATACCAGTGGCCGGGGTGAAATCCACGATAGACCCCAGGAGCTGCTCCGCCAGGTAGGGTTGCATGCTGTCGTGGGTGGATCTGGGAAGCCAGGTCAGCAGATTCCCGGCGGCATCCTCCAGGCAGACCTGCAGGTCGGGCTGGATCAGGTCATAGCCGCAGAGCAACAGGATCGGATCGCCGCTGTCGCTCTGGTAGAGCAGCTCCCCCGCCTGCCCGGAGTCATCGCCGTAGATATCCGACCCCATCCACTCGCTGACCGTCACCGTAACGCCCTTGGCCGGCACGAGGCAGTAAAGCTGGTGCCCGTTCGCGGTCCGGATCAGATGGTCCTCGGGCATCGCCGCCAGGAAGTCGTAGCTTTCCAGATACCCCCGCCTCTCCAGAAGGTCCCGGTACTCCTCTTCCTTCATCGGGTTATCCACATACCCCAGGAAGGCGACGCCGGCTGTGAGGCGGTGCTCCTGCAGGAAGCTGCAGATCGAAATGTAGGAGTTTTGCCCAGTCACGGCGCTGATCCCCTGTGGGGCGGGCTGCTCTGCCTCCGGGTCAGGCTGGGCGGGTGCCTGCGGCTCAGCAGGTTTGCTGCCGGTTTCGCCGGTTTGAACCCCCGGCGGGGTTTCCTTCCGAAGCTGCCGGACGGCCTGCAAGGCCGCGCCGCAGCCCATTAAACTCAAAACCATGCACAGTGCAGTTACTGCCAGCATCACACGATGCAGGACAGACCGTTTCATCTCTCTTCACCTCCCACGGTTTGTACGGACGGCTATCCCGTATACAGCATCCCATCAAAGCATTCGTCTGTGGGGATTCCGTTTACCGTTGTCGGCCATTGGGAACCATCCACAAAAATCCGGTATTCCCTTTCGTCCTCCGTCCCCATATCCACATAGCTTTGGCAATCGGTGCGAAGGAAGGATAACTGCGTCCCCGCTGGGATCCATTCCCGCGTTTCTTCCGACAGGACGGAGGCTTCTACCTGGATCTTGGTGGTCAGGGTGTTGTCGTTATCCCGCTTCTTTTATAAGGCACAGCCCTCACCTCCTTGCTGCCCGTCATGGATCAAAACCTCCCGCTGGAGTGGGATGACCCACTGCTGTTGACGCTTGTGCCTCCGCTGTCCTTTGAGGGTTCGATATATCGCTCCGAACGGGTGGTGTGGATAAACCGGTCCTGCTGTCCCGTCAGCACCAGGCCGTCCTGGTCAATATAGTCCTGCGCCGCCTCCTGCATCTTTGCTGTTTTCATCTGGGCCTTGAAAACGGAGCAAACCCCGAAAGCGATCCCAAGGGGGATCAGGATGCCAATCGCCAGCCCCAGAACCGGGCTGCGGTCGCTGCCCACATCGAATGGCTTTCCTTCACGGGCCAGCTCCAGGTATTCTTCACAGCAGTCCAGATACTCTGTAAATCCGCTGTACCAATCGTCATCCCCAAATTCATCCAGGAACCGTTCCGCCATTTTTTCTTTTCCGTAGTCGGTAAAGGCGATGTTCCCATAGCCATGGGCCATGATGTCGTAATCCCGGTGTTCCATGGAAAGCAGCAGGACAGCGCAGCTTTGATCCCGGCCGTAGCCCATTTTGTATGTTTTCAAAAGATACTCGTTTGCTTCCCACGCTTCCATGCCTTCCAGCGAGGGGAGGGTGACGATATAAACAGCGCAATTGTATTCCTGAGTCAGAGCCCATGCTCTTGCGGACAATTCTTCCTCTTCAGCGTCGGTCAACAGATCGGCGTTGTCGGTTACCATCGTATCGAAGGGGATATCCGCTTCATTGAAGGGAAGAACCGCCGCCGAGGCAAAGGCCGGGCAGGCCATTGACAGCAAAAAACATATCGCCGCACAGAATCCGAAGAGTTGCTTTTTCATCTGTTCCACCTCCTTTACAATAAAAACCAGAATCCCAGGATGATCGCCATCAGCGGAAGGGCGATCCCGGCAAACCAGGCGAAATATTTCCCCTTGTCTACCGGAAGGTCGCCGATCAGCTTCCCGGTCTGGCCATTCATGGCAAACAGGAAGTCCCGGCCGTTCCATTTCGTGCTGAGCATCCAGACCGGCATCAGCGCGTACTTCATGTTGGATTTCTGGAGCCGGAAACTTCGATTTTGCAGATGTACCGCCTCATACCCTCTTACCGTATTCCTCAGTTCTATTTCGGCGCTTTTTTCCGCCCGGGCTTCGATCCGGGCCATGCTGTCCTGCTGGCTTACGTCGTACTTATCTGCCAGAAAACCGGGCAGATAGGCGGTGGAAAAGGCCTTTAGCTCGTTGTAATCATAAGGTTCAATGGCGTCCATGTGGGCGTCCGGCATCTTGGTGGAAGCATCCACCGGGATCCGAGCAAATCCGATCCGGCCGCTGCGGTCAACCTGATAGTGGTCTGTCTCGGTGATTTCGTAATTTCCTTCTTTCCAGGTGCGGGAATTGGTAGCGTGATAGGTAGCTGACCCGTCTACCTGGCAGTCGCACAGCCAGAAAGGGACATAGACCCCCTGGATCTCTTCAATGTGGTTTTGTTCCCTGAAGGCTTTGGGCAAAAACTTTTTGCCTTTGTAGTATTTTTTCAGGGCAGCAACAGCCGCCTGCTTATCCAGCCGGAAGGGAATGACCAGCTCCGGTTTGAGTCCGCCGGTGAACTGACCGGGCACGATGGTGGGGTTGCCGCAATAGGGGCAGCTGGCCGCCGCGGTGGTGGCGTCACAGATCATCTCGGCGCCGCAGGAGGGGCAGTTGTAGCTCTTCATCCCTGCAGATTCCTGGTCATCCCAGGCCATTCCCATTTCCTGAGCCGCAGCATTTTCCCTTTCCCGGGCTGCATCCGATTTGGCCTGGGCTGCCACGGAAGCCGCTTCTTTTTCACTGAAAAGCTTCTCGATCTCCGCTACTTCATAGGATTTCCCGCAGTAATCGCATTCCAGCTTTCCGCTCCCCCCGGCAAAATGCAGAGGGCCGGTGCAGGCTGGGCATTGATAAGTAGTAATACCAGTTGCCATAGGTGATTCGCCTCCCAAATTACTTTCATGTCAAGGATAAAACATGTTTTTTTCACGGCCTGTCAATGGATGATTGTTTTGCTCCCCATGCTTCAGCCTGTTTTCTCGCCGCAATGATCCTCATGGGTTGCCCAGCCCGCAAACGAAACCTGCTCTCCCGTTTCCTGCAGCCGCTCTGCACACCGGCGGCAGATGTCAATCTCCTGGCAGATAAGGAAGCAGTTGTTGCACACCAGGCGCTCGCATAATGGGCACAAATTGAAGAAATGGCCCGCTTCCTCCACCGCCTTGTCGAAAGCCCTTTTCTTTTCCCGCTCATAAAGCAGATAAAAGACGACCCTCTTGGATTCGGTCCGGGGATCTTCTCCCGCCTTGGAAAAGCCGGCCGGCGTACTCTGCCACACTTTTCCGCACTCCGGACAAATCAGGTTGAAAACAAATTTTTCCTGATCGGAGCAATCGATCAGATGTTCCCTGATAACCTGTTTCACCGAACCCCCCACCTTTCCTTTTGTCCTGTCGCTTCTTTGCATCCACAGTACCAGTTCTTTGTTTTCAAATCCATTGCATGATTATGTATTTCGTGGGCATTTTTGAAAAATACATCATTTATTTAGTGTGCTATGCTTTCTTTTTTGGGAACAATTTTGTTGAAAATGCACATATCCAGAAGAGATATCTTCCCTTCTGGGAACAGCCGATAATGCAAAACAGGCAGGGCGGCAACTTCCTGAAAAGTCTGCCGTCCTGCCTGTTTAAGGTTTTTTCAGCTTGTCGATGGAACCCCGTTTACAGCAGTTCGTCCAGCCGGTCGCAGCAACGGAACAGTTCGATGTAAAGCAGGAGTTCCTCCCGGGAACCCACCCCCAGTTTCTGGTAGATATTCGCGTTATGCCTCCGGACCGTGTTGATGCTGATGCAGGCCTCTTCGGCCACCTCGCTGATCCCTTTGCCATCGGCATAATATCTCAGAATGTTGTGCTCGGTAGGTGTCAGGCCGGCTGCCCGCTGGGCGATGGAAGAAAAAAGTTCCTCAATCGTGGAGGGAAGCTGCGAGCCGCCCATCGCCTGCATCTTTGCCTGTATAAAATCGAACAGCTCGTCGATCTCCGACACGCCGGAGCATCCTTTACGCAGCGGCCCTTCGTTCCGGATGGA
>JALELV010000053.1 GCA_022768545.1 Oscillospiraceae bacterium | reverse complement strand
GGCCTCCCCGTCAATTTCCCGGGCAAAGCCCTCTAAAATTCTGCGGTTTTGAGGGAAGCGGCAGCCCTCGGCGTTCTGCCGTACCTTTTCCGCAAGCTCCGCCGCCAGGGATTCCGGGGCCTCCCCGGCCTCCTCGGCGCGGCTCCACATCCAAAAGCCCTGCAGATCCCGGAAGCCGTTTACCAGCTCCCAGTAGGGCTCGTAGGGCTCTCCGTACAGGTCATACAGGGTAAGATATCCGTACAGCCCGCCGTAATCCCGCTCCTGCGCGTACCGTTCACAGCCGGACACCTTCCAGGCCGCGTCATATTTCTCCTCCATATACTCCGCGCCCCCCGCGATCAGCGCCGCCGCCGCGGAAAAAAGGCAGAGGGCCAAAAACAGCGCCGCCGCACCCTTGAGGAGGATCTTTCCCAAAGAAGGGGTCTTCATCTCCAGCTCCCCCTCTCCCTGGCCCGTTCCGCCATCCTTTCATACTCGCCGTAGGGCGGCTCCTCCTGCTCGGAAAGGGCGGCGAGTTCCTCCCCCGTGCAGCCCAAAGTCCAGGTGAGGTAGGCAGAGGCCTCCCGGCAGTATTCCTCATAAAGGGCCCGGTTTTCCGGCGCCAGTTCGGAGTAGAGCCCGCAGTCCAGGGTCAGGATATCCCGGGCATCCCGGATGGAATATTCCAGGTGATAATCGTCCTCCCGCTTTTCCTCCTCATCCATGGCAAGGAACGCGATCCGGTGCTCTGTAAAGCTCTCGTAGTCCCGCGCCATCAGCGATGCCTGACACCAGGGGTAAAATTCCTCCCGGCCGTAGAGGCCCCAGCGGTCCAGCAGCGTTTCCATCTGTACAAACTCCCGCTCCTGCGCCAGGGCTTCCAGCTCCCGGGCAATGCTCTCCCCCCGCAGGGAGACATAGGCTTCCCGGCAGAGCCCCTCCGCCAGGGAAAACCCGCCCACCAGCAGAAAAAAGACAAGCCCCGCCAGGATCTCCAGTGCCAGCACCCGGCTGAGTATCCGGTCCGCCACATAGGGGGAATAGCGCCGGCCGGCCTCTTTCCGGGCCGCCTCATAGGCCTGCTCGGCCTCGTCCCGGCGGGCTTTCCATACCCGGCCCAGGGCGTTCTCCCTGCCGCAGAAAGGGCAGAGGAGCTCCCGGGCACGGTAGTTCCCGCCGCAGCTTTTACAGGTCATGTCGCTTCCTCCTCTATCCTTCCAGGGCCCGCTCCAAAAAAGCTTCTGCCAGATCCGCCAGGCTGGGGCCCTCTTCCGCCGCGCCGCGCTCTGTCCCGCTGCGGATCTCGTCATCGGTGAGGCGGGCGTACTCCCGCAGACACCGTTCCATCTCGGCCCGGATCTCCTCCACCGCGGCCTCCTCGCCGCAGGGGTACCCCGCCGCCCTGTGCTCCTCGGCCTCCCAGAGCACCTCAAAGGCCCAGGTCAGATCCCGCTCCGCGTCCTCCGCCGTGATGGCCCCGGGGGTGACCCGGGGCAGATACTCCGCGGTGGAACTCAGAGCGTCCCGGGCAAGGGCCATACTCCGGTACAGGCGCTCTGTCCCACTGTATTTTTCAAAGACAGCTTCGTAGGAGTTTGGTATCTTATCCAGATACCTTCCCATCTTCTCATACTGCCCGGCAGCGTAGTACTCCTCCAGCCGCGCAAGCTGCCGTTCCTGCCGCCCCAGCGCCCCGGAAGACCACACCCCCGTCAGCACAAGGGTAAATACCAGCGCCGCCAGAAACAGCGCCGCAGCAGCCGCGGCAGCCCACCAGAGGAACCGTCTCGCCTTTTTTACGGCCCGGTGGGGCCGCTGTTCCAGCGCCGCTATCTTTTCGTAGGCGCCTGCCACCTCCTGCCGCTGCCGCTTCACCGCGACCCGCAGGTTTTCGCCGCCGCAGAAGGGGCAGGCGTCCCGGTCATCCGGATACCGGGCCCCGCATTTGGAACATATCATTTCTGACTGTTCTCCCTTTCTCAAAAGATATTATCCGCCCGCGCTCCACCCCATCAGCCGCGCCAGCAGAGAGCCGTAATCGTATTCCATAGGGTAAACGGACGGAAAGTACTGCAGCATCCGCCACAGGTATACCCCAAAAAAGAGCACCCCCACCGCCGCGCAGGCCCAGTAGAAAAACCTGCCCCGCCCAAAAGTGAGCAGCAGTGCCACAGGCGGCACCGCCCAAAACAGGGGGTGCAGGAAAAGCGCCTGGGAAAAATCCAGCCGGAGGGCCGCAAACCATGCCCGGGTCATACCGCAGGAGGGGCAGGGCACCCCGGTGAGCCGCTTCAGCGGGCAGCCGATGGGGAAGAGGGTAAAGAAAACGGCGCAGAAAAAGGCAAGCCCCGCCAGCAGGCAGAGCCTGCGGAGGATCTCTTTTCCCGTCATGCCTTCGCCTCCCTTTATTTGCAGATGCGGCGGCACTCCAGATAAAACCGCTTGTCCTGAGCATGCCCCATGGAGAAGGTCTTGCGGGGCAGCGCCCCGTCCAGGATCACCGTGGAAAACAGCTCGTTTTTCTCCATGGCAGGCAGGTAAAAGCCCATGCAGCCCTCTTCCCGGGCCAGGGCGTCCACCGCCTCCTCGCCGTGGATATAATCCACCCGGCCGCCGCAGCGGGCCAGATAATCGTCCAAAAAGCTCTGCAGCGTCCCCACCGGCAAGTTGGAGGTAGGGTCCAGCACACGGATCATGCGCTTTTTGTCCCCCCACTGGGCCGTAAAGCACTGGCCCTCTTCGCCGGCGCCGTACCGGATATCATGGGCTCTCTCCAGTTCTTCCAGCAGCTGCTCCGGGCACACCCCGAACACCACCCGGTGGATGGGTTCAAATCGCAGGGCGTCGTCGTGGAGGTTCACCAGCTCCACCAGGGCAAAACGGGCGGGGTGACACTTCCGCTCCTCCTCCGAAAGGGAGGGCTTCAGCTCCTCCCAGCAGGTTTTGGCCGTGGCCAGGGAGTGGTTCCCGTCCCCTACCGCAAAGAGCAGCACCCCGTCTTTTCCGGCGCCGTAGGTGCTTTCAAAATGCTCCGGGTCCTTCAGCACACCCAGGCCCGCGGCCACAGCAGCCTCCTCCTGCGGGCCCAGCTTCCAGCCCCGGATACTGCCGCTGTCCATCATCAGCGCAAAATCGTAGAGCTTTTCCATCCCACCGGTCTTTTCCGCCAGCGGCTCGATGATCCGCTTTTCCCGGTCATCCACAAGCAGCATCACATGGGGCAGCTCCAGCGGCGCGCCCCGGCGCACCTGTACCCGGGGAGGGATCCGCTCCAGCACGGTGCCCTCCGTAGCCCGGATCAGGGACCGGGAGCCCTTTGAAAAATCGTAATCCTCCAGGTCGATCATGCCCACAAGGCCCCGGCGCACCTGCCCGCCCTGCAGGGTGCGCTCCACATACACAAAGCCGCTCCCCACGCCGGCAAGCACCCCCTCCCGGAGGTAGCGCTCCATGGCCGCGTTGATGCCGTCGATCCGCCGCTGCCGGCCCTCATCCTCCAGGTATGCCTCCGGCAGGATCATCCGCAGGGCGGAGGGGACGTCCCCCACCGTCTGCTCCACCTGCTCCCAATACCCCCGCTCCGATGTGTACTGGTCGCAGGCCACCACGCTCCACCGGGCCCAGTCCGCCCCCCGGGGCAGAAGAATATCCGCAGGGTAAAACCCGTTTCGTTCCATATTGTCAGCTCCTCCCGTTTGATTCTTTTATTGTATTATGATTCTTCGCTTTTCGCAAGAGACGCCGCATGGCAAACCGGTTTTTCCCGTTCCGGTTTCAGAGGTTCCGGCCAAAAAGAAAAGGCCGCGCTCCGGGCAAAACGCACCCGGATGCGGCCAAACTGTTTTATTCTACGCAAAAACGGTATTCCCCGGAGAGCACCTCCAGCACCACAGCGCTTTCCTCCCGCTGCAGCACCCGAACTCCCACAGCCTGCGCAAGCTCCCTGCCGGATTCCGTCACCCGGGCTCCCGCGCCCGCGGGGAGGATGACCTCCGCCGTGGCGCCCGCGGGGATAGCCACCCGCAGGGAGAGCACCCGTCCCCAGCGGCTCCAATGGCTTTCAACTGGCCCCCGCATGCTGTAAAAGACGCCGCTTACCTGCTCCAGCCGGCCGGGAAAGGGCGCAACCTTCTTTTCCCCCTTCCCTCGGTTTACTTTGAGGCCGCTTTATGGTATCTTGTAAGCAGGGCCGTCCCCCAAAAAGCGCATGGCCCGGCCCTTTCCCGCTCATACTCAGGGGAAAGGGGGAACGCTTTGCCGGAGGGCAGGGCGCATCAACAACAGAAAGCGTGAATAAAATAATATGAACTGGATCATCGACCTGATCTGCCGTTTCTCTGAAAAGACCGCCGAGGGCTCTCTGCTGCGCCGGTGCGCCGGGCTGCTCGCGAAATACCGAGAGGTGCTCAACTACCTGTTTTTCGGCGTGCTCACCACCCTGGTGAACCTGGTGAGCTATTTTGTCCTCACCCGGGCTTTTCATATAAACTATATAGCGGCCACCGCCATAGCCTGGGTACTCTCGGTGCTGTTTGCCTATGTCACCAACAAGATCTGGGTGTTCGAAAGCCGGGATACCGCCCCGGGGGTGATCCTCCGGGAGCTTATTTCCTTCGTGGGCTGCCGTCTCTTCTCCGGCGCGCTGGACATGGGCATCATGTACCTGTGTGTGTCGGTGTGGGGAATGCCGGACGGGATCATCAAGATCCTCTCCAACATCCTGGTCATCGTGCTCAACTACATTTTCAGCAAACTGCTGATCTTCCGGAAGGGGAAATAGCCTCATGACAAAACACGGGGTCCCGGTCACAGAACAGAACGTCCGCTTTTTTGGGCGGACCCTCTTTCGGGGCGGCGTCTGGTACTTTGACATGACCGGCGCCGGTTTTGAGGTGCGCTTTTTCGGCACCGGGCTTTCGGCGCGGCTTGTCACCGACAAGGCCATCTCTCTCAGTGAGCGCGCCTTTCTCACCGTCTTTGTGGATGGGGAGGAGAAGGAGCATTTTCCCCTCAAGGGGAAGGCGCGCTGGTATCCGCTGGCCTCCGGGCTGCCGGAGGGGGAGCACACCCTGCGCCTGATAAAGCGCAGCGAAGCCCGCCGCTCGGCGGCAGGGGTGGCGGAGCTTTTGCCGGAGGGCGGCGGGCTGCTTCCGCCCGTGCCCTCGGGGCGGAGCCGGAAAATTGAATTTATCGGGGATTCCATTACCTGCGGCTACGGCAACACGGCGTCGGACCTTGCCATTAAGTTTTTCAGCGCCGAGGAGGACGGCCTGGCCACCTACGCCGCCCTGGCCGCCGAGGCTCTGGAGGCCGATTTTCACACTGTATGCGCCTCCGGCTGGGCGGTGCGCAAAAGCCCCTATGGCGGATGCCTTCCGGAGGTCTACTGCAAAACCGACGGGTTCCGCTTTGAAGAGGAGTGGGATTTTTCCCGTTTTCAGCCGGACCTTGTGGTGATCAACCTGGGCACCAACGACTACGCCTGGTACTGCTACTACGCCAAAAATGCGGACCTGACGGAAAAATCCGTAGCGCGGCTGGGCGCAGAAAAGAAATGGCTGGAGGAAGGGGAGACCGACGACGGGGATGCCCTGCTCGCCGCCTTCCGGGACGCCTACGCCGGGTTTCTCGCCCTGGTACGCCAAAAAAACCCGGACGCCTGGATCCTGTGCACCCTCGGGCTGATGGGCTGCGAGCTGGAGCCCCAAATCAAGGAGGCCATCGCCAAAAGCCGCCTGAAACGGGTCTCCTACTTTCGCCTGCCCTATTTGAGTGAAGTGGGCGGCCCCGGGGGAAACGGGCATCCCAATCTGGAGGCCCACCGAAACGCCGCCGAACTTCTGGCCGCCCACCTGCGGCTGCGCATGGGATGGGAGAATACCTCCCCCGGAGGACGGCCATGAGACGAAACCCCTACGACACCCGGTATTTTGAAAAATACGCCATGCTGAGCCTGCGCTATGCCTACAACCCGTGCTGGGACAGTTTTGCCTGCGGCGCGGGGGTGGAGAGCCCAGACCTTCAGAGCGAAGCTCTGGATATCGGGGTGGAAGTGACCCGGGCCATCACCGAACAGGAGGGCCTTGCCCACCGCATCGTCACCGATTACTTCAGCCGCGGCCTGGGCGAGGACGCCATTGAGGACCAGCTGCGCCGCCGCTACCCCCGCTTTTCCGGGGAGGTGCGCATCCTGGACGAAGGGGCCGCGGTGATCACCTCCCTGGACGGGCTGTTTCAGTTCAAGGTACATCTCTCCGAGCTGGCCGAAGCCATCGCCGTAAAAACCGATAAACTCGGCCGCATTTACCGGGTCTTTGGGCTCAACTGCCTGTATATCTTTACTTTTACCGCCCGGATGGGCCCGGAGGATATTACCCTGGCCCTGAAACACGCCGGGGAAATGACCCGGAAAGCCCCCCTGCACTACGACCGCTATTTTATCAACTGCGTGGACCGGCTCTTTGTCGCGGAGGCCTCCGGCGGGATCCGGGAGATCCTCCTGTCCGACGCCCTGCTGGCCCGGGTAGGCGAGGAGGCTCTGGCCCCGTGAGGCCGCCAAACAGCATAAAGATCTGGCCCGCCTCGACAGAAAAATCAGGCGCCCGCAAAAATGCGGGCGCCTGATTTTTTCTCTGTCGTGTGTACCGCGCCAAAACGCAGAGGTCCTTGCCGCGCGGGCCTTTTCCGGAACGGGCCCGGCCTGTCGGGATGCGACCCGGCCCCTCTGGGAGACATAAGGCGGGGCGCCGGAAAGCAAGGCGCTACGGCCCGGCCCCAGCGCCGGAAGGCTATGCGGCAGGCTGCACTTTCTTTCCTGTCGCCGCTTCAATAAAACGGCGAAAATCTTCCGCCGTGCCGCCCTGCAAATTTTTCTTATCATACAGCTGCGCATGGTTTGCACTAAAGATGAAAACAAAAAAGTCCGCAGTTTCCGCGACCATATTGATCTTGTCGTAACCCCACTCCGACCTTCCTATTCCGGTTGTGGAGATGAATCCCTTTTCAGAAAATACCGTCACGGCCCTTTCTGTGCCGGGGAGCATCCGCTTTTTCGCCGCATATCCATTTATTCTGTCCTCAAACAGCAGGACAGCCACAACGGCAAGAACCGCAGCCGACGTGACGACCGTGCGGAAATCAAAGGCCAGGCCCTTTGACAGGAGAAGCAACAGGGCAAGCGCTGCAATGGCCCATCCCAATACATGGGTGCGGCGGTTGTGCTTTTTTCGAATGGTTTTTCTCAGAGCCCTGGCCATTGAGGCCATCGTTTTTGTGTTATACAGCGTTTCAAAAGTAAACTCCATCTGCAAGCCTCTCTCTTCCGAAACAGCGGCCTGCGTCCCATCCGCCTGGGCCAGGCCCACACGGCCGCCTTTGACAGCGGCACAAGATCAAAACCGAAGCGGCCGCAAAACACCGCGGCGCCCGGCTCAGCCCTGGATCCCCTCCAGCAGCAGGTCAAACTTCCGGCGGTACCACCGGGCCAGCCAAAAGAACACCGGGCCGGCCGCCGCAGTGTACAGGGCCACAGGAAGCGTCTCCCGAAGCAGGATCAAGTGAACATTTTCATATCCCCACATACCGTAGGCAAAAAAGAAACCCACCAGCCCCCGCAGCAGTGCCGCTGCCGCTGTAAAAAGCAGAGCGCTCCGCCAGCTGGGGCGCACCAGGTAGATGGTGAGCAGCCCCGCCGCTGTGCCGCACAAAAGCAGCAGCAGTCCGTTAAAGCCAAACAGGCTCTGGCTGCCCAGGTCGCACAGAAGGCCGCAGAACGCGCCGAAAATGCCTCCGGCAAATTCCCCCTCCGCCATGGCGATCCCGATGGCAGCGGGGATAAGAAGAACAGGCCGCACCCCCCACAGGGAAAACAGGGGGGGCGTGGTCTGCAGCGCATAAAATAAAATCAGGAAAAAAGCCATCAGCGCATATTTGACCGTCAGAAGGGCTGCCTTATTCCTCATGGCTGAGCCTCCTCCCCGGTACCCTCCGGGGCCTCCGGCAAACTTTCTGCTCCGGCGGGGTCCTCCGCCTGGGAGCCGCCCCCCTCCAAAGATTCCAGATAATCACCCGAGGAGGCGTCGTCGCCCTGGCCCTCGAAACCGGTGATCACAAATACATCCTTTACATTCTGGATGTCGGCAGTGGGCTCCACCACCGCATACAGGGAGATCCCGTGGCTCTCCATCCGGATCTCCGAGACCTTGCCGATAATCAGGTCCTTGGGAAAGATCCCTCCCACGCCGGAGGTGACGATGGTATCCCCCGCGGCGGCGCCGCTCTCCCGGCTCAGATAGCTCATCTTGCACTGCCCCGACAGGGCCAGCTCCACTGTCCCCTCGCTCATACCCACATCACGGGTACGGTCCACATAACAGCCCACTTTGAGCCCCGCATCCAGTATGGTGATCACCCGGGAATAGGTGAGCCCCGTCTCCGCCACGATGCCTACCAGCCCGTCTGCGGTGATCACCGGATCCCGGGGGGAGACCCCTGCCAGAGAACCTTTGTCGATGGTAAAGGAATAAAAACGGTCGTCCGGGTCACGGCCGATGACCGAGCTGGGGACAAACTCAAAATCCGGCCGGTTGTCGTTGATCTTCAAAAACTTTTCATACAGCTGGTTCTGCTGCTTTGTGGTCTCGTAATCCACCAGCTTCTCATTGAGCTGGCGGATCTCCTCCCGAAGGCGCTCGTTTTCCTCGCTGATCTCATCCGCCATCACAAACTTCTGCAGGAAGGCCGTGACGGAACCGGAAATGCTGGAGGAAAGCTGCTGAAACGGCGTCGTCACCGCCCCCAGCAGCTGGGAAGCAAAGGTGCCCAGGCCGTCGGTCCAGGCCGCGCGGATCATAAAGCCCACCATCAGCACCGCGACGGCGACAAGAATTTTAAATTTTTTGGAAGAAAAAAAATCCCGCAAGCTTCCTGCCTCCCTCCACGATGTCCCGAGCCCTTTGTTGTTCCGTCACCTTTGATCCTATGCGGCCTTTTCGCCCGATAGAAACGCCGGCGGGGCCTGCGGCCGCCGCCGGCATCTGCGCTTTACAGCAAACAGTGCGATCCGCCGGAAAGAAAACTCCGGGCCCCACCGCTTTTTAATACTTGTGGTCCTCCTCCGACAGCACCTCCCGGAGCTTCTCGATGTTCTCCAGCACCATGCCGGAGCCGTCTGCCACGCAGTCCAGAGGATTTTCCGCAATATACACCGGCATACCGGTCTCCTGGGAGACCAGCTTGTCCAGGCCCTTGAGCAGAGCTCCGCCCCCGGTGAGGGTGATGCCGTGGTCGATGATATCCGCGGAAAGCTCCGGCGGGGTGCGCTCCAGGGTGGTCTTGATGGCGTCCATCACCGACGCCAGAGGGTCCGCCAGGGCCTCCCGAATCTCATCGGGGGCCACGTAGATGTTTTTCGGCAGGCCGTCCACCAGGTTGCGGCCTTTGATCTCCATGGGTTCCTCCCCCTCGTAGGGGTAGGCGGAGCCAATCTGGATCTTGATATCCTCGGCGGTACGCTCGCCGATGAGGAGATTGTATTTCTTTTTGATATACTGGATGATGGAGGAGTCAAACTCGTCGCCGCCCACCCGCACAGAACGGGCCGCCACAATGCCGCCCAGAGAGATGACCGCCACCTCGCTGGTACCGCCGCCGATATCCACCACCATGCTCCCGGTGGCCTCCGCCACAGGCAGCCCGGCGCCGATGGCCGCCGCCATGGGCTCCTCGATAATGGAGACATATTTGGCCCCCGCCTTGATGGAGGCCTCCTTGACGGCGCGGCGCTCCACCGCCGTTACGCCGGAGGGGATGCAGATGACCACCCTGGGCCGGGCAAAAAAGGAGTTGTTGAGCGCCTTTTTTATAAAGATCTGCAGCATGCTGGCAGCCACATCGAAGTCGGCGATGACGCCGTCCTTCAGCGGGCGCACCGCCACGATGGAGCCGGGGGTGCGGCCGATGACGTCCTTGGCCTCCTGGCCCACATATTTTACCGTGTCGCTGCGGACGTCCACCGCTACCACGGAAGGCTCCCGCATGATGATGCCCTTGCCCTTCATAAAGATAAGGGTGTTGGCGGTGCCTAAATCAATTCCGATATCCTTGGAAAACATAGCGTTTCTCCCCCTGTAAATTGAATAGCTTCTATTTTTCCGTCTTTTGCCGCGCCATGCCGAACGCAAAAAACGTTTCAGGCAAAAGGCGCCGGGAAAATGCCAAAATGCTCCGATTCCCGTGCGGCAGCCCTTAAAATACCACCTGCACAGCCCGCAGACCAAACCAACATTATTATAACCGCTGTTTTGCCATTTCTCAACCGGCAGCAGCTAAAATTCATATTTTATTGTCAAAATTTCCCGTTTCTTTCGCTGTTTCCCGTCCCCGCGGCCAAAACAAACGCGGGCGCACCGCCTCAGATGATAAATTTAAATTTATCGCCCACGATATACTGGCGGGACCGGCAGATCTTTTCTCCTCCGACGTTCACCGTGACGCTGGAGATGCACAGCAGGGGGTACTCATCCGGGATCCCGAGATACCGCGCCATTTCATAGGAGGCAAAGATCAGCTCGATGATGGTGGGGCTTTTGCCCAGGGAGGCGCCGTATTTTTCCTTTAGGATCTCATAGAGGGAGGTATTGTTGAGGTCCTCCTCCAAAAGGCCGAAGTATTTTTCCGGGAAGCGGGAATCCTCGATGGAAATGGGCACCGCGTCGGCATAGCGGATGCGCTCGATGTGCAGGATCCGCTCCCCATCCTCCACGCCGAGTTCCTCCACATCCTCCGCGTTGGCAGGCTCCAGCACGGATTTGATCACCTTCGCCCCGGGGATGCAGCCGATCTCCCGGCACATCTCGGTAAAGCTGGTGCTGCGGGAGATCTGCCTCTGGTATTTCTCGGCGTTTACAAAGGTGCCCTTTCGCTGCTTGCGCACCAGCAGGTTCTCTTTGGTCAGCTCCTCCAGCGCCGTGCGCACCGTCATGCGGCTGACGTGGTACATGGCGGAGAGCTCCTGCTCCGTGGGGATCTTTTCCCCCTTTTTGTAAATACCCTGCTCGATGTTGCTGAGGATCACATTTTTCAGCTGCTTGTAGAGGGGCAGAGGGTTGCTTGAATCCAGCGTCATAGGGCATCCTCCCTATCAAATTTATGTATCCTTAGGATAGTACAAATCCGACTAAAAATCAAGGTTTCAGCCATAGCGGCGTCCATAAAAGCTTTGTTGGCTGTTTTCCCTGAATTTTATCAAAAAGGTTCCCCCATGGCTTGACTTTTCCGTGGCCCGGTGCTACTTTAAATGCGTACAAATCATAACAAATGGTTTGTCGGTTTTCTAAAATCCAGCTTTGTGACAACGGAGGAAACAAAATGGAAATTAAAAGCATCGTAGCCGAGATCTTAAAAAACAAAGAGGAAACGGGAGGGGTAAAGGAAGTTTACTTCGCCGCCTGCGGCGGTTCCAACGCCGCTCTGTGGCCCGCAAAATACATGCTGGAGGCCGAGTCCAAGAGCATCCGCACCGGCGCCTGGAACGCCAACGAGTTTAACTATAATCCCCCCGCGGTGTACGGGGAAAACTCTGTTCTGGTAGTGGCCTCCCAGAAGGGCGACACCCCCGAGACGGTAAACGCCGCCAAAAACGCCCGGGCCAAGGGCGTTCCGGTCATCGGGCTCACCTTTGCCCCCCAGTCGGAGCTTGCCAAAAACTGCGATTATGTGCTGGTGTACACCTTCGGCCCCGACAAGGACATCGCCGGGGAAAAGACGGTGGTAGCCCTGGAGATCGCCGCCGAGTTCCTGCATCAGGCGGAAAACTGGGCTTCCTACGACAAGTTCATGGACGGCAAGGCCAAGATCGACGGCATTGTCAAGAAAGCCCAGAAGATGGTGGAAAAGCGCGCCGAGGCTTTTGCCCAGGAATATAAAGACGACTCCGTCATTTACACCATGGCAAGCGGGGCGGGCTACGGCGCCGCCTATATGGAGAGCATCTGCATTTTCATGGAGATGCAGTGGATCAACTCCTCCACCATCCACACCGGAGAATATTTCCACGGCCCCTTCGAGATCACCGACAACAACACCGCTTTCATGATCCAGATGTCCGAGGGCAAGACCCGCTTCCTGGACGAGCGCGCCCTGACCTTCCTTAAAAAATACGGCAAACGCTTTGAAGTGCTGGACGCCAAAGACCTGGGCCTCTCCACCATCGACCCCGCTGTTGTGGATTATTTTAACCATTCCCTCTTCAACAATGTCTACTCCGTCTACAACAAGCACCTGGCGGAAGCCCGTAAGCATCCTCTTTCCACCAGAAGATATATGTGGAAGGTCCAGTACTGATTTTTCCATCTGTCTCTTAAATTCATCCATCTTTTCAAAAAGGGAGGCAGAGCCCCGGAGCTCTGCCTCCCTTTGCTTTTGGCCGGAATTTTCCACCCTCTCCCGTTTAGAATGTGGAAAACCCGTCGCCTCGGTTTTACCAAAAGCAGAAAGCCCCCGGCCCTGTGTACAGAGCCGGGGGCTTTGACCTGAAAAGAATTATTTTACCACCTTGACGCCGAAAACGGCCTTTTCTCCGTTTACGTCCCACTCCATGGCAAAGCCCTCGGGCCGGGTAAAGGCGACCTCGTCGGCCAGCACGTCGTGGGCCACGGTATCGCGGTTTTTCTCCAGCACAGCGGACAGTTTTTCGCTGCCCTCCATGGTCAGGCGGATGTGGTCGGTGACCTCAAATCCCGCCTCCTTGCGCATAGACTGGATCTTGCTGATGATCTCGCGGACAAAGCCCTCCTCCACCAGCTCCTCCGTCAGGTTCTTATCCAGCACCACGGTGACCTCCCGCTCGGAGAGAGTTTCATAGCCGGCAAGCTGGGCGGTGCTGATGAGCAGTTCCTCCTCCGTCAGGCGGATCTCCCCGTCGGAAAGGACCAGGGCGATGGAGCCCTCGGCATCCAGCTGTTTTTTGGCGGCGGGCCCGTCCAGAGCCGCCAGCGCGGTGCGGATCTCCCCGATCTTCTTGCCGTACTTGGCGCCCAGAATCTTTAACTGAGGCTTGAAGGTGTAATTGGTAAAGCCGTCCAGATTTTCGATAAAGTGGAGCTTTTTGATGTTGAGTTCATCCAGGATGATAGAGCGGTACTGCTCCTCCAGCTCGTGGGGGGCTTTGACATAGAGGTTCGCCAGAGGCTGGCGGTTTTTGAGGGCGGCGGCGTTGCGGGCGGCGCGGCCCAGGGTGACCACCTCCAGCACCTCCTCCATATCGCTCTCCAGCGCCTTGTCGATCCTGCTCTCGTCCGCCTCGGGGAAACGGCACAGGTGCACGCTCTCGGGGGCGTTTTTATCGAGGCTGCAGACCAAATTGCGGTAGATCTGCTCTGCCATGAAGGGGACAAAGGGCGCCGCCGCCTTGGCCACCGTCACCAGGGCGGTATACAGGGTGAGATACGCGGCGATCTTGTCCTCCTGCAGATTCCAGGCCCAGAAGCGCTCTCTGCTGCGGCGGACATACCAGTTGCTCAGGTCGTCCACAAACTCCTGCAGAGCGCGGCAGCTCTCGGGAATTTTGTACTCGTTCATCAGGCCGTCCACCGTCTTCACCAGGGTGTTCAGGCGGGAAAGGATCCAGCGGTCCATAACGGTGAGCTGCGCATCCGCCAGGCTGCAGCGGCTGGCGTCAAAACCATCGATGTTGGCGTAGAGCACAAAGAAAGAGTAGGTGTTCCACAGGGTGGAGAGGAACTTGCGCTGCCCCTCCAGCACTGCCTTGCCGGAAAAACGGTTGGGCAGCCAGGGGGCGGAGTTGCTGTAGAAATACCAGCGGATGGCGTCGGCACCGTAGGTGTCCAGCGCCTCGAAGGGATCCACCGCGTTGCCCTTGGATTTGCTCATCTTCTGGCCGTTTTCGTCCTGAACATGGCCCATGACGATGACGTTTTTATAGGGGGCCTGGTGGAACAGCAGGGTGGAGACGGCCATGAGAGAATAGAACCAGCCGCGGGTCTGGTCCACGCCCTCGGAGATAAAGTCGGCGGGGAACTGCTTTTGGAACAGCTCCCTGTTCTCAAAGGGGTAGTGGTACTGCGCGAAGGGCATGGAGCCGGAGTCGAACCAGCAGTCGATGACCTCGGAAACGCGCCTCATCTGCCGCCCGCACTCGGGACAGGTGATGGTAACCGCGTCGATGTAGGGGCGGTGCAGCTCGATCTCCTCCGGGCAGTTGGGGGACATCTTTTTCAGTTCCTCAATGCTGCCGACGGCATGGCGGCAGCCGCATTCGCACTCCCAGATCTTGAGAGGGGTGCCCCAGTAGCGGTTGCGGCTGATGCCCCAGTCCTGGATGTTCTCCAGCCAGTCGCCGAAGCGGCCCTTGCCCACGCTCTCCGGCATCCAGTTGACGGTGTTGTTGTTGGCGATCAGCTCGTCCTTGACGGCGGTCATCTTGATGAACCAGGATTCCCGGGCGTAGTAGATGAGGGGGGTATCGCAGCGCCAGCAGAAGGGGTAGCTGTGCTCAAACTTGGGGGCGGAGAACAGCAGACCCCGCTCGTCCAGGTCTTTCAGCACTTCCTTGTCGGCGTCCTTGCAGAACATGCCGGCCCACTTGGTCTCGGGGGTCATCTGCCCCTTGCCGTCCACCAGCTGCACCAGGGGAAGGCCGTAATTGCGGCCCACCTTGGCGTCGTCCTCGCCGAAGGCGGGGGCAATGTGCACCACGCCGGTACCGTCGGTGAGGGTGACATATTCGTCGCACACCACGTACCAGCACTTCTCCTTGGGGGAGACAAAGCGGTACAGGGGCTCGTATTCCTTGTATTCCAGCTCCTTGCCCGTGAAGGTCTCCAGTACATGGGCTTCCTCGCCCAGCACCGTGGGAACCAGGTACTCCGCCATATAGTAGACGGTACCGCCGCACTCCACCTTGGCGTAAGTCTCCCGGGGGTGCACGCACAGCGCCACGTTGGAGGGCAGGGTCCAAGGGGTGGTGGTCCAGGCCAGGATGTAGGCGTCCTCGCCCTTTACCTTGAACTTGGCGATGGCGGAGCGCTCCTTGACGTCCTTGTAGCCCTGGGCCACCTCATGGCTGGAGAGGGGAGTGCCGCAGCGGGGGCAGTAGGGAACAATCTTAAAGCCCTTGTACAGCAGGCCCTTGTTCCAAATCTCCTTGAGGGCCCACCACTCGGACTCGATAAAATCATTGTGATAGGTAACATAGGGGTGGTCCATGTCCACCCAGAAGCCCACCTTGCGGGAGAAGCCTTCCCACATGCTCTTATAGGTCCAGACGCTCTCCTTGCACTTTTCAATGAAGGGCTCCAGGCCGTAGGCCTCGATCTGCTCCTTACCGTTGATGTGGAGGGATTTCTCCACCTCCAGCTCCACCGGCAGGCCGTGGGTATCCCAGCCGGCCTTGCGGGGCACCTCGTACCCCTTCATGGTGCGGTAGCGGGGGATCAGGTCCTTGATGGCCCGGGTGAGCACGTGGCCGATATGGGGTTTTCCGTTGGCCGTGGGGGGGCCGTCGTAAAACATATAGGTGGGGCCCTCCTTGGTGGACTCCACAGTCTTTTCAAAAATGTGCTCCTTTTCCCAGAACGCTTCCACCTGCTTTTCCCGTTCCACAAAATTCTGGTCGGACGGTACCTTTTCGTACATGGCTTTTGCTCTTCCTTTCCTCAAATATCCGCTCCGGCGCGGCTGCGCCGGAAAAACTCTGCTTTGGGGCCGCCCCTCGGGGCAAACAAAAAAGCCCCCGTCCCTGGCCGGGACGAAAGCCTTCGCTTCATTGACCACCCTTTGCCTGCGTACCATCATACGCGCCCCCTGTAACGGCGGGAACCGGCCTTTCCTACTGAGGGCGGCGCCCTGTTCAGTCGGCAACTCCAGAGGGATCTTCCGCATCCGGCTGCCGATACCGGGCTCACACCGCCCCCAGCTCGCTGAGATCCTCCTCGGATGCATACTGTCTCTGTCACTGTTTTTAAACGCTGTTTTGCTTACCCCTTTAGACTACCACGCGGCGGGGGGTTCGTCAAGAAAAATTGCGCATTTTGCGGCCTATGGAGGCCGTTTACCCCGCCGTATGCACCTCTTCGCCGCCGGCGATCCACACGGAGGTGCGGTTTGGCATACAAACAGCGCTCTGCCCTTCCTGAAAAACAAATCCGGTGTTCTCACAGATGTGGTCGGGGCAGGTGACGTCGACAAACCGGATCCTGTGATCGCACACCTCAAAGCTCACCGGTACTCCCGCGTCCTCCTGCAGGCAGATGATCTGGTCCTCCGCCCGGGCAAGGTCGATCCTTTTATATTCCTTTCCGTCCACCGTGATGACCGCAATATTCCTCTCCGCCCGGCCGGCCTTGTTTTGGTACCACAGCCCCGCCCCCAGCGCGATAAGCAAGGCCCCGGCCACCAGGATCACATCCGTCTTTTTAAAAAATCTGCGCTTTTCCTCCATGGAAAGCTCCTTTCATCTCCAAAATGGTCATGCCTCTCCGCGGGCCCGCAGCTGAGAGAGCTTGAGCACGGCGATCTGTGTCTTGGCATCTAAGATCTCCCCGGCAAGCACCATCTCCACCGCCTGGGAAAAGGGCACCCGCTCCACCGTGAGAAATTCCCCCTCGTCCAGGTTCTGCTGGGTATAAGAGAGCTTTTTGGCATAATACATGTAGATAATCTCGTCCACATAGGCGGGGGTAGGGTAAAGCCTTCCCAGCGGGCGGAAGATCTCCGCCCGGGTGCCGGTCTCCTCCTCCAGCTCCCGTCGGCCGCATTCCGCCGGGTCCTCCCCGGGCTCCCTCTTTCCGGCGGGCAGCTCCAGCAGCTGGGCTTTGTAAGGGTAGCGGAACTGCCGCACCATCAAAAGATTGTCCTGGGCGTCAAAGGCGGCCACGCAGACGCCGCCCAGGTGATGGATCACCTCCCGGGTAGTCTGCCGTCCATCCTCCAGCAGCACCGTATCCCGGCTCAACTCCACCACGCGCCCTTTAAAAATGGGCTCGCTGAAAATCGTTTCCTCCGACATCGCCATGGCTTTCATCCTCTCTAAGTCAAAAGGGCTTTCTCGGCCTCTTCCTGAATACCGTCTCTTTTGGGGACACGCCGCCGGTACTGACCGGCCCCGTCCCTTTCATATATAGTAACACGATCACGGCTGTGTGAGGTGTTTTTTTATATGGGTAAGGAATTTTACAGCCCTCCCTCTCCTGAGGAAGTAAAGAAACAGCTGCTCTCCCTGCGGGCGGGGTTCCCCCGCGTCCGCATCTTTTCCGCCGGGCGCTCCTCCCAGGGCAGGGACATCCCGGCCCTTTTAGCCGGAAGCCCCCACGGCGCGGCGCTTTTTGTGGCAGGAGCCGCGGCGGGGGAGGGCATGGCCACCCGCATTCTGCTCCGCTTTTCCCGCGACCTTCTGCTGGCGGCGGGGGAAAACGCGGCCCTTACGGAAATTAACGCCGCAAAAGCTCTGGAAAACCGGGGCGTATTTGTGATCCCCCAGCTCAACCCGGACGGCGCGGCCCTGCGCGCCCTGGGCCCGGAGGAGCAGAAAAGCGCCCCGGAGCGCATCCTCTCCCTCTGCGGGGGAGACCTCTCCCGCTGGCAGGCCAACAGCCGGGGGGTGGATCTCCGGGCACAATTTCCCGCCGGGTGGCGGGCTCCGGAGCAAAAGGCGGAAAAAGACGCCCCCTCCGCCCCCGCCCCTGAGGGGTTCGGCGGCTACCGGCCTTTAAGCGAGCCGGAGAGCCGCGGCCTGGCCGCCCTTGCCCGGGCGGGCCGTATCCGCCACTGCCTTTTCTTTCGCGAAGGGAGAGGGGCCCTGCTGTTCCGGGGCGGGGAAAACACCCCTCCCCGTGCCCGCCTCATGGCGGAGCTGCTGGCCCGGGCGGCAGGATATCGGGTCTCCTCCGCGCCGCTTGAGAGTGGAAGCTTCCCCCTCTGGTTTGTCGAAGCCTTCCGAAGGCCCGCTTTCCAGCTTTCCATCGGGGGCGGCCGCTCTTTCTGCCCGAAAGAAGAGGAGCTTCTCTATAGGCGTCTGCTGGAAACCATGATGACCGGGCTTCTGCTTTAATCCGTCTCGGCGGGGCTTGCCGCCCTATTCCCTTTCCCGGTCTTTCTTATTTTTCCCTCTGCTCCATACCGAAGTCGTCCAGGTCCGCCCGGAGGGCTTTTACCGCCTTGTCCCGGTCCTTTTCCCGGATCCCCTCCAGAATGATGGCGTGGTTACGGGTGTCGGTGGGGACGGCGTTCTGCTCCCACCGGTCCCAGTAAAACTGGGCGTAGGCCCGGGTGAGGGTGTCCAGCGCCTTTTTTAAGCTCCCGTAGGCAAAGGCGTTTCCGCAGCAGGCCATCAGCCGGAGGTGGAACTCCTTGTTGTTCTCCCAGTGGGTCCAAAAATCCGGCGACGCCTCTTTTCCGCAGCGCCGGTCCAGCTCCGAAAGCTCCTCCAGCTGCTCCGGCGTGATCTTTTCCAGCACCCCGGCCAGACATCCCGGCTCCAACACCGCCCGAAAGGCCAAAATATCCCGGACGTCCCGGGGGCCCAGCCGCACCACGGCGTACCCGTAGCGCGGGATGCTGCGCAGCACCCCCTCGCTGCACAGCTCCACCAGCGCCTCCCTCACCGGGGATTTGCTCACGTGGTACCGCTCCACCAGGCTCTTCTCGCTGATGATGCTGTCGGTGGGGATCTCCCCGCTGATGATGGACTGGAACACCGCCGTGTAGATCTGTGATTTCAAGCTGTTTTCCTTGGCCATCAGGGCTCCTCCTTCCCATGTCCGGCGGCCGCAGCCCCCAGCGTTTCTCCCTTGATGATAACAGAGTTTATACGGGCGGTCAAATATTTTGTAAAACTTCTTGACATTTGATATGATTACTAATATTATTAGAGATAATATTAGATGAAAAGAGGTCTTTCTCCATGGAACCTTTCCAGTATCAGGCCTATACTTCTCTTTTAAACCGGGAGCTCGTCTCCGCCCTGGGCTGCACCGAGCCCATCGCCGTGGCTTTCGCCGCCGCCCGCGCCCGGGAGCTTTTGGGGGAGGATGCCCTCGCCATGGAGCTGGGCTGCAGCGGGAATATCATTAAAAATGTCATGGGGGTGGTGGTGCCCAATTCCGGCGGGATGAAGGGCGCGGACGCCGCCGCCGTGCTTGGGATGCTGACGGGGGATTCCTCCCGCGGCCTGGAGGTATTGCAGGGAGTGACGCCCGGCATGCCGGAAAGGGCCAAGGAGCTGCTCGGCAGCGGGTTCTGCAGCCTCTCGTTGGTACCGGGAGTGGAAAACCTCTTCATCGACGTCCGCCTCTCCTCCTCTTCCCACACCGCCCGGGTGGTGATCCGGGACCGGCACTCCAATATTGTGCGGATGGAAAAGGATGGGGAGGTACTGCTGGACAAGCCCCGGGAGGAAGGCTTCTCCGGAGCCTGCGGCGACCCGGAAAAGGCTTTGCTCAATGTAAAGGATATCCTCATCTACGCAGACACCGTAGATCTTGCGGAGATCCGGGAGGTGATCGGCCGCCAGGTGCTCCAAAACTGCGCCATTTCCGACGAGGGGCTCTCTCACCATTACGGCGCGGACGTGGGGCAGACCCTGCTGAAGGTATACGGCGACGACGTCAAGGTGCGGGCCAAGGCTCGGGCGGCCGCCGGCTCCGATGCCAGGATGGGCGGCTGTTCCCTGCCTGTGGTCATCAACTCCGGCTCCGGCAACCAGGGGATGACCGTTTCCCTTCCGGTCATCGAGTTTGCCCGGGAACTCGGCGCCGGCGAGGAGCGGCTCTTCCGCTCCCTGGCGGTGAGCAACCTGGTGGCCATTCATCAGAAAAAGTACATCGGCAGCCTTTCGGCCTACTGCGGCGCGGTGAGCGCGGCCTGCGGCGCGGGGGCGGGCATCACCTATCTCTGCGGCGGCGGCTACGAAGAGGTCTGTGCCACCATCACCAACACCATCGCCAACGTGGGCGGCATCGTCTGCGACGGGGCCAAGCCCTCCTGCGCCGCCAAGATCGCCTCCGCCGTGGACGCCGCCATCATGGCGCACTACATGGGCCGCAGCCACAAAACCTTTGCCCCGGGGGATGGGCTGGTGCAGAAGGATGTGGAGGGCACCATCGAGAGCATCGGCCGGGTTGGCCGGGAGGGGATGCGCTCCACCGACGAGGAAATTCTGAATATTATGATTGGGCGGTAGTGTCACAAATTGCCGCCAAAATGGATTGTGGTAATTTTTTAAGACTTTTTTTATTATTTTTCCCCTGTTTTGTGACTTTCGTGTGACTTCTCTCTTTTATACTGTAGCTATGATAAGAAATAATTTCTGCTTGGTACAATGGAAAGAGGTTATCGGATATGAAAAAATATTCTGCGCTCGCCTTGGCACTGATCATCGCTCTTACTTTGTGCATTCCCTCTCTGCTCTTCGTCTATGCAAAGGATTCTGAGGTGGAGCTCAGTGGTCAGAAGCAATATAACATGGGCGATGCTGTATTTTATCTCACCGGTGATGAGGATTTTTCTTTGGAGCCCTCCGCGGGCGCCGTGAAATATGCGGCCCTGGATATATCCGGCATGGATTTTGCTGCTGTCAAGCAGGCAAAGGTCAGCATTATTTGGACTGCCGAGTCCCTGAATTCCTCTGAAAAGGAGCTTCTCTTTGCGGCTATCAAGAACAGCCCTGTTCAGCTTTCTCCCGGGAAAGACGGCGTCTCCGCCTGGCTTTCCGGAAGCTCCGACAAAGCTGACCTGTCCTCTGTGAAAAATCTCGGCGTCTATTATGTTCAGAAGATCGATGGGACCCTCTATCTGCTGGCTCCTGTCGGCAAGATCAGCCACTTCTACGGAGGAGATTTCAGCTTTTCCGAGCCCAGCTCCTCCGAGCCCAGCTCCTCCGAGCCCAGCTCCTCCGAGCCCAGCTCCTCCGAGCCCAGTTCTTCCGAGCCCAGCTCCTCCGAGCCCAGCTCCTCCGAGCCCAGTTCTTCCGAGCCCAGCTCCTCTAAGCCCAGCTCTTCTCGCTCCTCCCGTTCTTCCCGTAAGCCCTCTTCGGAAGTAGAGGTCATCGAAGATGACGATGTCCCGTTGGCTTCGCTGGATACCCTCTACAACACCGGCAGCAAAGAACTGGTCCTGATTGGGATGTTCGTTTTGGCCTCTTTCGGAATGGCTCTTTTCCTCTTCGCGCTGAAAGAGCGTAAAAATTAATCGCAATACTGTGATGATCAAAAAATGAAAAAACGCATCTTGCAATTTTCAGCCGCTTTGTGTTTCCTTGTTGCAGTTGCTTGTCTGGTCCTTTTGCTTCTGTCGCGCGGCAGCGCAAAACAGGCGAGGGAAGATTTCTCTTCCCTCGCCCTTGTTGTAAAGGAAAACAGTTTATCCACCTCCTCTTCTGCTTTTTCACAGGCGGAGGGGGAGACCGCTGTCCTGCCGCAGTATCAGGCCCTGTCGGAGCAAAACCCCGATATGATCGGCTGGATCCAGATCCCCGGCACGGCGATCGATTATCCTGTCATGTATACCCCGGGAGACCCGGACTACTACCTTGACCATAACTTTCAAAAGGAACATTCCCCCAGCGGTACGCCGTTTCTGGGCGGAGAATGCAGTTGGGAACCCTCCAGCGACAACCTTATGATCTTTGGCCACAATATGTATGCCGGCCACGACATGTTTACCGACCTTCTGTTTTATAAAGACCGTCCCTTTTTCGAGGAAAACCCGGTCTTTCGTTTTGACACGCTGCGGGAGCAGCAGGAATTCCGGGTTGTTGCCGCGTTTTACAGCAAGGTATACCAGAAGACAGACGATGTCTTTAAGTTTTACCAGTTTATTGACGCGGAAAGCAGGGAGGACTTTGATGCTTACCTTGAAAATGTCCGCGCGCTCTCCCTGTACGATACCGGAACCGCCGCGGAATACGGCGATCAGCTTGTCACTCTCATCACCTGCTCTCTGCATGAAAATCAGGGACGGTTTGTGGTGGTGGCGGTCAAGCAACAGCCAAAATAAAAAACGGGCCATGTTT
>JALELV010000084.1 GCA_022768545.1 Oscillospiraceae bacterium | reverse complement strand
CCAAGCCTTCCCGCCTGCGTCATGGACATCATGTTGTTGGGGCCGGGCGTCACAGCGGTGATGACCGCATAGGTTAAAAACGAAAACCACGGAAACATTCCTAACCTCCCCGATATGAGCGGCCCAGCCCGTTATATTTTTGTAATATACGTTTCTGTTTTTGTATTGTCAACGGAAAGGCTCCGGGTGGGAGCGCTCCGGACGCACTGATTTTTTTCTCTCCCCGTTTTTTCCAAGGATCACGGCTTTGGGCGCATGCCGGGGCCATGCCTTTTTAAGGTACGGTGTCCTCCGCTGCCCCCGTCCTCCGCCGCCCCGGCGGGGTACAGGTGGAGCCCCTTTTAGCTCTTTCCGCACAGAGGCCGCCCGCCATGGCCCGCAGGGTATCCCACAGTACTTTGCAGTCCCCCCGCAGTGAGAACTCCCACAGATACCGGAGGTTTTCCTTCGCTTTCTCCGGCAGGATCTTCTCCCGGTAAAGGCGCTCCGGGTCCTTCGCGCGCCGAAGCAGCTCCTCCTCCCGGCGAAAGCGCAAGGCGGCGGGGCTGGTGATCCCTGCCGGAAGCAGCAGGGTGGCCATCATCTCCGGCGTGTAGCACCGGACAAAGCAGGGAACCTCCGGCCGCGGCCCCACAAAGGACATTTCGCCTCTGAGGATGTTCCACAGCTGGGGCAGCTCGTCCAGCCTGTGCCGCCGCAGAAAGGCCCCTGCCGGGGTGACGCGGGCGTCCCCTCCCGCTGTCACCGCCGGGCCCTCCCCCGGACGCATGGTCCTGAACTTTAAAATAACAAACGGCCTGCCATACTGGGTGACCCGCACCTGCCGGAAAAATACCGGCCCGCCGTCCGCAGCCGCAAGGCAGGCCGATGCCGCCATGAGCGGCCCCAGGGCACACAGCAGCACCGCCGCCGCGGCCCGGTCAAACCCCGCTTTTACCGCAAGCTCTCCCCGGCGCCGCATAAGCTGCCGCCAATACCGGTATACCTCTTTATTTTGCATGCTTTTCGGCAATGCGGCAAAGGGCGTCTCCCACATATTCCGCGTCCTCCCTGTTCATGGATGGATAGATCGGCAGAGAAATACAGCGCCGGTACAGCGCCTCCGCCTGCGGCATCTTCACCCCGGGGAAATGCTCCCGGTACCAGGAAAACTCGTGTACCGGCCTAAAATGCACGCTGGTTCCGATACCGGCCTCCTGCAGCAGGGCGCATACTTCATCCCGGCTCACCTTCAGCCGCTCCGGGCGCAGGCAGACCACATACAAATGGAAGCTGCGCCCCTCCTCCCGCCCGCCCAGCGGATACAACAGGGAGTTTGCTGCAAAAATGCGGTCGTAGCATCGGGCGATCTCTTCCCGGCGCCGCTCCATCCAGGGCAGCTTCTGCAGCTGGCACAACCCGATGGCGGCGGAGATGTCTGTCATGTTGCATTTAAAGCCCGGCTCCGTCACATCGTAGCGGTGGCTCCCGCCCTTTTCATAGCGGCTCCAGGCCCCCTCGTCCATACCGTGCAGCGAGAGCCTGCGCACCCGGGCAGCAAGCTTCGGGTCACAGGTGGTGAACATCCCTCCGTCCCCCACCGCCAGGTTTTTGGTGGCGTAAAAGCTGAAGGCAAAGTTCCCCTGCGCCCCCAAAGGCTCCCCCTCCCAGCGGGAGCCCACGGCGTGGGCCGCGTCCTCCAGCAGAAAGAGCCGGTGTTCCCGCGCCAGAGCGGCAAAGCGGTCCCGCCTGCAGAGGGCGCCGCCATAGTGCACCGGAAGGATTGCCCGGGTGCGCGGGGTGATCTTTTTCTCCGCCTCCTCCGGGTCCAGACAACCGGTCTCCGGGTCAATATCCGCAAAGACCGGAACGGCCCCTGTGTGCAGGATGCTGTTCACCGTGGAGCAAAAGGTCATCGGGCTCACGATCACCTCGTCCCCCGGCCCTACCCCCGCGGCCAGCAGCCCCAGATGCAGCGCCGCCGTACAGGAGGAGAGCGCCACGGCATATTTTGCCCCGCTGTACCGGGCAAAGCTCTGCTCAAACTCCTCCGTCACCTTTCCCCGGCTCCACCAGCCGGAGAGCAGCACCCGGTTCACTGCCTCCAGCTCCCGCCGGTCAAAGTACGGGACGGCAAATTTCAGGTATCCCCGCTCAGGTCTCATGCTTCACGATCCTTTCCAGCTCCCGGGCAAAGTGCCGGGCCAGCACCGGGTAGGTGTGGTGGGCCAGCACATATTCCCGTCCCTTTTTTCCCATGGCCTCCCGCTCCTCCGGGGCCATCCCGCGCAGGATATCGATAGACTTTGCGATCTCCGCCGGGTCTCCGGGCTTCAGCAGAACGCCGCAGCCCGCCAGCTCCACCGGGTTTTCCGGCGCGTCCACCGCGCAGATGACCGGCTTTGCCGCGTACATATAATCAAAAATTTTATTCATGCCGATGCCGTATCGGTATACCTGCAGGGGCTTTGCCCCCAGGTAGAGGCAGTCCGCCAGAGAGAGGATATCCTGGGTCTGGCTGTGCTCCACCGCGTCCAAAAACAGCACGTTGGAGAGGTTGTGCTGTCGGGCCCAGCGCTTGAGCGGGGGCTTGTGCATACCGTTCCCCACCAGGATAAAGATCGTTCCCCGCTTTACCAGTCCGGCGGCCTCCACCAGCTCATCCAGGGCGTTTGCCGCGGCAAAGCCTCCGGCATACATCACGATAAAATACCCTTTTTCCCGGTACCGGGCAATATATTCCATATGCCTGCGGGGCTCTTTGTGCTCTCGCAGGCCCTCCTCCACCGGGGAGATGCCGTTGGGGATACACACAAATTTTTCTTCCTTTATCCCAGCCTCACGCATATGCTCCCCCACCCTGGGAAGCACCGAGACCACCAGATCCGCCCGCTTATAGGCGGCCACCTGGGCGTGGCGCAGAGCCCGCATCATCGGGTGGTAGTGGGGGTAGCTGTAGATCTCCTCCATGGTCTCGGGGTGGATGTCGTGCACCTCAAACACCAGCCTGGCCCCGGAAAGCTTTGCGATCTTTGCCGCGGCGTAAATATCCAGGGGATAGGTGGAGGAGGCAATGACCGCCTGGGGACTCACCTTTTCCGCAATTTCCCCGGCATGGCGATACAGGGCCCGCAGAAAGCTCCAGATATTCCTGATCCGGCGTTTATCGTTCTCCTCATAAGGCGGGGTCTGAACCAGAAAATAGGGTACACCCTCTATCTCCTTCCAGGCGGTCGGCTCACTGATCACAGGGTTTTCACGCCTGAGATGGGTAAAATCTGCCGCCGCTATGGTCACCCTGTGCCCCTGGGAGATCCACTCCCGGGCCAGATAATAGGGCCGGTACTCCATACCCATCCTTTCGCTGCCGGCGTAATGGTCGATCAGCAGCAGGTTCATACAAGAAATCCCACCTTTCTTTTTCTTTGCTCCGCAGCAAAATCAGGCGCTTTGTCAAGGGCTGCGTAGGCCCCCAAAAGCTTTGCCGCCTCCCCGTTCCAGGAGAGATGCTTCCGCACCGCCTCCCGGCCCCTGTGCCCCATGCTCTTCGCCTCTTCGGGGTGCTCCGCCAGCCATCTTACCTTCCGTGCCACGTCCTCCGGGCTGCGGGGGTCTGCAAACAACACGCAGTGCCAGGGCTCAAAGCGCTCCCGCCAAAGGGGAAAACCCGATATGACCGCCGGAAGCCCCGCCGCCATATACTCCAGCACCTTGACGGGGAGGGCCTCCCGGTAG
>JALELV010000030.1 GCA_022768545.1 Oscillospiraceae bacterium | reverse complement strand
CCGTTCCTTCCCCGAGAGAGCGGAAATGCTGTTCGACAAGGCCGAAAAGACCTCTGTGGAGCGCTACAACCACCTGCTCAAACTGGCGAAGCTGTACGGCGAGGAATAATTCCCTCCCTAAAGCAAATAAAAATACCGGCCCTTCGGGGCCGGTATTTTTATTTGTGCTCATTCTTTTATATCACCGGAAACATGTTGTAGAGGCACAGCAGACGGATATCCTCCCGGGAGATCTTGAGCCGCCGAAGCAGCTCCTCGTCCTCCTTCAGCCGCTCCCGGGAAAAGAGCATTTTGGCCGCGATGGGCATCATGGGCCGGGAGGAAAGGCCGCACCACAGCCCCCACTTGGTGTCGCTGTCTAAAAAGGACGCCAAAATCTGAACGCTGGCCTTTTCCATGGGGGTATCCTGGTTGGTCAGCCGCATATCGGTCAGGGCGTCGTAGTGCTCAATATACCCCCGGTAGGTGTTCTCGCAGTCCTCACAGCTTTCGTATTCCCGGAAGTTCATGTACAGGACGACGCGGCTCCGCTCCCCTTCTTCCCGGGAGAGCACCTCGAACACACAGCGGATCAGCTGACCGGAACGGCCGTCGAAAAGATCGGCGTAAAACCGGCGCACTCCGCTGAAAAAAGCAGGGCTTTCCCCGGCGCTTGGGGGAGCTTCCCGCTCCGGGAGACGGTACAGCAGCTGCTCCACCGGCACGCGCAGTGCCCCGGCCAGCTCGTACAGCGTCTGCACGTCTACCGAGATCTCCCCTGCCTCGTACTTGGACAGAGTGGACTTGCTCTTGCAGACTGCCTCTGAGAGCTCTGCCAGGGTCATCCCCCTCATCTTCCGTATCCTGCGGATCTGTCTGCCCACTTCCGCCCCAACCTGCACCATGGCGCTTTCCCCTTTCGTTTCCTATCAATCCTCATTTTGACGCCGGCCCGCCCCGACGCTACAATAAAAGCAGAGTTTGAGCTTCTGGCAGCGGAAAGGGGCATTTTTGATGTGCAATTTTGACGAAATCATCGACCACAGAAACACCAACACCATGAACACCGACGGCTTTCGGGACTACATCTTCCACGCGGATGAGAGCATGACCTTCCCCTATAAAGACGAGGAATTCATCCGCATGTGGGTGGCGGATATGGAGTTTGCCACCCCGGACGTGGTAATCGACGGGATCCGGGAGCGCCTGGACAAACGCATTTTCGGCTACACCCGGGTGTTCTCCCCCGGTATTTCGAGGCCTTTTCCGCCTGGTGCCGCCGGCGTTACGGCTGGAGCTTTGAAAAGCAGGATCTGGTCCTGTCAAATGGCGTCA
This sequence comes from Oscillospiraceae bacterium, assembly GCA_022768545.1. Classification (GTDB taxonomy): domain Bacteria; phylum Bacillota; class Clostridia; order Oscillospirales; family Ruminococcaceae; genus JALELV01. Next base: position 53,006 of record JALELV010000030.1, on the reverse strand, counting down.
TCCCCGCCCTGTACGAGCTGGTGGACTACATCTGCAAAGAGGACGAAAAGGTGTTGTTTTTGACCCCGTCCTACGCCTACTTTAAATATGCGGCGGATTTTAACAGCCGGGAGAGCGTCTGCTGCGACCTGAAAAACGAGGACGGCTTTTACACCGTGGATTTTGACGACCTGGAGCGAAAGGCCGCCGACCCCAAGACCACCTTGTTTATCCTCTGCAACCCTCACAACCCCACCGGACGGGTGTGGACGGAGGAGCTGCGCCGCATGGGGGATGTCATCCGCCGCCACGGCCTCTGGGTCATCTCCGATGAGATCCACTGCGACCTGCTGCGCCGGGACCAGCGGCATATCCCCCTGGGGAAGGTGCTGCCGGACTACGACCGGCTGGTCACCTGCATGGCCCCCAGCAAAACCTTTCACCTGGCAGGTCTCATGATCTCCAATATCCTTATCCGCAGCCGGGCCCTGCGAGAAAAATGGCTCGCCCGCCACTATAACTTCGACAACCCCCTGAGCGTGGCCGCCGCCCAGGCCGCCTACGAAAAAGGGGAGCCCTGGCTGGAGGAGCTGCGGGGATATCTGGATGAAAACTTCGCCTTCACCGGGCAGCACCTGCGGGAACACCTGCCCAAGGCAACGTTTCGTGTCTCCCAGGCCACCTATCTGGCGTGGGTAAACCTCAGCGCTTATTTTGAACCGGACGAGCATCTGCCTCTGTTTTTTGCCTACAAGGCCGGCGTCCTGCTGGAGGGCGGAAATATGTTCGTGCAGCACTCCGACTGTTTTATCCGCCTGAATCTGGCCTGCCCCCGCGCGGTGCTGCAGGAGGGGCTCCTCCGTATCTGCGGGGCGGTAAACGAAAAGCACACCGAAAAATACCTGGGGGAATAAGCCCCTTCAAAGCTTTTTTCCCGTTTTTTTACACGCAGAAGGGCCGCCGCCCAAAAGTTTGGGCGGCGGCCCTTCTGTACGCTTTAGGGTCATTCCAATATCCTTGCCAGAACGCTGTTTGAGAGCAGAAAGCCCCGGGGGGTAAAGAAAAGCCGGTCGTCCTCCCGCGCCATGAGCCCCGCCCGGACATAGGGCTCCGCCCGGCAGAAAATCTCCCCCGCGTCCCAGCCGCCAAAGCGCGCGGATGCGTCTCGCCGCCGCAGCCCCTCCGCCAGCCGGAGGCGCAGCATGGCGTATTCCTCCCGGCTTCCGCCGGGGCCGTCCTCCACCCAGCCCATTTCCGGGCCGGAAAGGGCCAGAAAACCCTCTAAATCCCGCGGGTAGAAGTACCGCTTTCCCTCCAAAAAGGAGTGGGCAGCCGGCCCCAGGCCCAGGTACTCCCGGCAATCCCAGTAGGTGAGGTTGTGGCGGCCCTCAAAGCCTGGGCGGGCAAAGTTTGAGATCTCGTACTGCTTCCAGCCCCGCCTTTCCAGTTCCTCCGCGGCGAAGAGATACAGCTCCGCCTGCTCATCTTCGTCGGGGCAGAGGCGCTCCGCATGGTTTTTGGCAAAGGGCGTTCCGGGCTCGATCTTCAGCAGGTAGGCCGACAGATGCGGCACCTCCAAGGCGGCACAGAAGCCAATGGAACGGCCCAGGGTCTCCCGGGTCTGCCCGGGCAGGCCCAGCATCAGGTCCAGCGAGATGTTTTCGACTCCCGCCGCCCGGCACCACGCCACGGCGTTTTCCACGTCCTGCAAGGTGTGGCGCCGGCCCAGGAAGGCGGTCTCCTCCTCCGCGGCGGACTGCAGCCCCAAAGATACCCGGTTTACTCCGGCGGCGGAGAGCTCCCGCAGCTCCTGCGCCGTGACCGCGCCAGGGTTTGCCTCAAGGGTGATCTCCCCGCCCCGCAGGGAAAACAGCTGCCCGGCGCAGGAGATCAGGCGGCAGAGCCGCTCCGCCCCCAGCAGGCTGGGGGTGCCGCCGCCGAAATAGAGGGTGGCCGCCCGGCGGGGAAAACGCGCCGCGGCAGCCTCCATGCGCGCGCAGAGAGCCCGGGTATACCGCTCCATCCTCTCCTCCTCGGCGGGCAGGGAATAAAAATCGCAGTACGGGCATTTGCCCCGGCAAAAGGGGATATGCAGGTACAGCCCGACAGGTTCCATACTGAAAGCTCCTTTCCGGTGTGCAAAACGGCCGCCCGAAACCCGGGCGGCCATGGGAAAGCCCCTTTGTTTATTCGTCCAGCTTGAGCACCGCCATAAAGGCCTCCTGGGGCACCTCCACGGAACCCAGCTGACGCATGCGCTTTTTGCCTTCCTTCTGTTTTTCCAGCAGCTTCTTTTTTCGGGTGATGTCGCCGCCGTAGCACTTGGCCAAAACATCCTTGCGCATGGCCTTCACCGTTTCCCGGGCGATGATCTTTCCGCCCACAGCCGCCTGGATGGGCACCTCAAAGAGCTGACGCGGAATGTGCTCCTTGAGCTTTTCCGCCATCTTCCTGGCTCGGGGGTAGGCGCTGTCCGCATGTACAATAAAGGACAGGGCGTCCACCATCTCCCCGTTGAGCAGGATATCCAGCTTCACAAGCCGGGCGGGCTGGTAGCCGGTGAGCTCGTAGTCGTAGGAGGCGTAGCCCTTGGTGCGGGATTTTAACGCGTCAAAAAAGTCGTAGACGATCTCGTTGAGGGGCAGGTCGTAATGCACCTCCGCCCGGTCCCCCTCCAGATAGCGGGTGTCCTTGTAGACGCCCCGGCGGTTCTGGCACAGCTCCATAATGCTGCCGATGTACTGGGTGGGGGTAAAAATACTCACCTTCACGTGGGGCTCCTGGGCGGATTCGATCAACCCGGGATCCGGATAATTGGTGGGGTTGTCAATGGTCAGCTCCTGGCCGTCGGTCAGGCGGAGCCGGTATTCCACACTGGGGGCGGTGGTGATGAGGTCAAGGTTGTATTCCCGCTCCAGCCGCTCCTGGATGATCTCCAGGTGCAGCAGCCCCAAAAAGCCGCAGCGGAAGCCAAAGCCCAGGGCCACCGAGGTCTCCGGCTCAAAGGAAAGGGATGCGTCGTTGAGCTGAAGCTTTTCCAGAGCGTCCCTCAGGTCCGGGTATTTTGCCCCATCCGCGGGGTAAATACCGCAGAACACCATGGGCACCGCCTTACGGTAGCCGGGCAGTGGCTCCGCCGTGGGGCGCTGCGCCAGGGTGACGGTGTCGCCCACGGCAGTATCCCGCACGTTTTTGATGCTGGCGGTGATATATCCCACCTCGCCGGCCTTGAGCTCCGGGGCGGGGATGAGGTTCACCGCGCCCATGCAGCCCACCTCCACCACGGTAAACTCCGCGCCGCTGGCCATCATGCGGATGGTATCTCCGGCCTTCACCCGTCCGTCCATCACGCGGATGTAGACGATAACGCCCCGGTAGCTGTCATAGTAGGAGTCAAAGATCAGCGCTTTCAGAGGTTTGTCCGCATCCCCCTGAGGGGCGGGGATGTCGGTGACGATGCGCTCCAGCACCTCCTCCACGTTGAGGCCCGTCTTGGCCGAGATACGGGGGGCGTCCAGGGCGGGGATGCCGATGTCGTCCTCGATCTCATTGGCCACCCGCTCCGGGTCGGCGGCGGGCAGGTCGATCTTGTTGATCACCGGCAGAATCTCCAGGTCGTGTTCCAGAGCCAGATAGGTGTTGGCCAGAGTCTGGGCCTCGATGCCCTGAGAGGCGTCCACCACCAGCACCGCCCCTTCACAGGCGGCCAGAGACCGGGATACCTCGTAGTTAAAGTCCACGTGCCCGGGGGTATCGATCAGGTTAAACTCGTACTGCTGTCCATTCTTTGCGCTGTACAAAAGCTTTACCGCCCGGGCCTTGATGGTAATACCGCGCTCCCGCTCGATATCCATGTTGTCGAGCAGCTGCTCGGACATATCCCGCAGAGAGACGGTGCTGGTCAGTTCCAGCATCCGGTCCGCCAGGGTGGATTTTCCATGGTCAATATGGGCGATGATGGAAAAATTCCGGATAAACTGCTGATAATTCTGAGACATAGGGGTTCACCTCTATCGTAAAATTGAAGGTATTGAAGCTGTCTGCCCACGCGGGCGGCGGGCTTACCTTTCCGCGGGGAAAATACAGTATTCTGTTTCCCCGCCGCCGGGGATGGCCGCCGCGACGTCTCCGCTTTCCGAAACCGCCAGGACCCGGGCGTCCGGGCCGCAGCCCTGCCGCAGGACCGTCACCGCCATGTTGGAAAAATCCAGCCGGCAGAGGTCATCCCCGTCGTTATAGGCCAGGGCATATTCTCCCATCACGGGGGAAAACGCCCCGTGCTCCGAGAGATATTCCAGATCCAGCTCTTTTTTGCCGTCCACTGTAAAATCCAGCAGCCAGACCGCCGTGGTGGGGGAGACGCCGTCCTGTTCAGGCAAAAACCAACAGACCCCGTACCGGGAGGCCGCTTCCAGGCAGGTGCGGTGCCAGGCGTAGGTCTCCATGCTCTTGAGAATATTTCCGGAGGCCAGGTTGTTGAGGCGGTCCACGATCAGCACCCGGTTGCGCACCGTCTCAGATTCCTTGGTGATGCAGAGTTTGCTGCCGTTGTCGCAGAAACGGACAGAGGTAAACACCCCGTCATCCTCCGGGTCCGCCACAAAAGGCTGGGAAATGATAAGGGTGGGGGCGCTGCCCGCTGCGGGGGTCAGGTAGACGCCGTCGCCGGAGAGATAGACCACCTCGGTAAAATCCTCCGACAGGTCTATCCGGTCGATGGGCGCATCCACGCACCAGGGCATGTCCATCTCCCCGGTAACGGCAAGGCGGCTGTCCAGCGTGACGATACGGGTCTCGCTCCAGAGGGCCACGCCGGAGGGCCCGCCCCGCATGCGGTACCCACCGCCGCCCAGGTCAAAGCTCTCCCGCTGGGTGCATTTCCCGGTCTCCATATCCACCGCCTCCACCGTGACGGAGCCGTCCCCACTCTGGGCAAAATAGCAGCGGTCTCCCAGGGAGACGCCCCAGGCGCTCCCCTCCGCCTTCCCGTCTAACGCCGGGGTAAAGGCGAGGGGGACCGAGCGGTCTTCCAGCGCCGCGGCGCTTTCCTCTCCGTTTCCCTCGGGGGAGGACGGCACCGGCGCAGCCTGGTCTTTTCCGCACCCGGCAAGCGCCAGGCTCAGACAAAGGGACAGCAGAAGCAGACGAACCTTCAAAGCAAAAACTCCTTTTCCTAAAAGCTCAAAGGGCCCCGGCCCAGAGGGGCGGCCGCAAAAGCAGGCGGGCCCTGCCATTCCATGTTATTATACCATAGCCCAAAGGTGCGGAAAAGAAATTTTGCCGCAAAACAGAAAAAAAGCGCCTTTTGGGCGCTTTTCCGACAGCCTCATTCCCGGAAGTTTTTGATTGGGGCCGTATCTTCTCCCGGGTGGAGAGCCCCTCTTCGCGGCAGGCCTATTCCTCCGCCTTTCCGGCGAGGCCCTCCATCAAAAGTTTCCCGCCCTCCCACAGCAGACGCGGCCCCGCAGGCAGCAGCCACCCCCACTGTTCGTACCTTTCCCCCAGATCCTCTCCGGTCGGGGCCCTCCTGTTTGCCTTTTCTCCTTTCCAAAAGCCGGCCGGTCCCCCGCCCTCCCCAGGGGCGGCAGGGGCCGTATCCGTCGAAAAGCCCACCTGATAGGTACGCCAGCCCGCCGTCAAAAGCCCTGTCAAAAGCACCAGCACCAGCATGGATGAAAAAAAGGACAGCCCAAAGGCCCGGATCTTCCGTTTCATTTTTTCTTCTCCTGTTCCCCCGGATCTTCCAGCGCGGCCGCCAGGGCCTTTCCCAGCAGCTCGGCGGAGTAGGAGGCTTCCCTCAGGGTGTTGCCGTGGGAACCCACCTCAAGGAGCAGTGCGCCGGGGGAAAGATCCATATTGTATTTGCGGTAGCAGAAAAACACCGGCCGCATCAGCCCCGGGTAGCGGCTCTCCGCCTCGCTCTGCAGGGCTGCCGCAAAACGCAGGTTGTCTGCCCAGCCCGGCATGTTCATGGTGCCGTCGTCACAACCGGAGATGATCATGACCTGCGCCGCTTTTTTTCCGTCGATCCAGGCCACCGGCTTGATCAGGTTCCCCGCAGGAGATTCTATGGCATCCCGGTGGATATCCAGCACCACCTGAATGGAAGGATATTTTTCCAGATAGGCGCTCACCGTCTCCGCACTGCGCTGGTAGGAGCCGTTGTAGGAGGGGTAGTCGTGCTGGGTCACATCGTGGATCACCCCGATGCCCGCCGCTCTCAGCTCCCGGGCCAGCACCTCCCCCACCGCCGCCATATTGTTATCATTGTCGGTGGAGCGCCAGTTATACGAGGTATCACAGAATTCCCGGTCATAGGGCTCGTAGCTCTCGGTGGCGTGGGTGTGAAAGATCAGCACCTGGGGCTCCTCCGTATCCTCCCAGGCAAGGCCCAGGGGCTTTTCCAGCTCCGCCTCCACCTCCTCGTTGGCAAGCTCGGTGGAGTTTTTTACGCATCCCGCCGGCAGGGGAACGTAATATGCCCCTTCTCCGGAGGTAAACTGCTGCTCCGTGATGGTCCCCCGGTTTTCTGGGGCAATGCTCTCCAAAGGCGGGCCGGGGTCCTCCGGTTCCGTCTCTTCCTCCTCCCGGGGCTCATCCGGGCCGGGGTCCTCCGGAGGGGGAGCCGGCTGCACATACGGGTCCTCCGGCCCCGCCTCCTCCTCGGAAAAGGTTTCGGAGAAAAACCGTTTTTCCAAAAGGGACACGCCTCCCTCCGGCATGGCGAACACCATGGCCGCCAGAGCGGCCTGTCTTGCCCCCTGAAGAAGGGCGGGGAACAAAAAGGCCGCCGCCCCCGCCGTACAGGCCGCGGCCGCCAGGGCGGCACAGAACCGCCGCGCCCGGTATGTTCTGCGTCTGGACGCCATGGCGTGTCCCTCCCCGTCAGCATTGTCCCCGGCGCCGGAAAAGGCTGTCCCTTCAAAACGGCCCTCCGGGCGCCGCCGTCCTTCTATCCTATTCGGACAAAGGCCCCTTTATGCCGCGGCTCAGCTGACCAGAAAGTGGATCTCCTCGGCGGAAAGCTCCGGCTGAAGGGCGCGGTTGATCCCCATGGCCACCACTTCGGAAGCCCGCTTGATCAGCTGGTCGATGTCCCGGGGCGTCACCATCATCTGACGGCCCTCCGGGGCCATGTGCCGCTTTGCCTCCCGGGCATATCCCCATTCCCCCAGCAGGTCGCAGCCCAGCGTGTGGCCGTCCACCACCGTGGGCACCCCGATGGAGAGCACCGGCACCCCCAGGGTATCCCGGCTGAGCTCCCGGCGGCGGTTCTGCACACCGGAGCCCGGGGAAATGCCGGTATCCGCCAGTTGAATGGTATTCCCCAGGCGGGAAAGGCTGCGCGCAGCCAGGGCATCGATAATAATTGCCGCGGAGGGCTTTATTTTTTCGCACAAAGATGCTATAATTTCACTTGTCTCAATTCCGGTTTGCCCCAATACCCCGGGAGCCACCGCAGCCACCGGCCTCAGGTGTGAAAGGCCGGCCGCTTCGGCCGTCTTCCCGGTCATATGCCGGGTGGCGAGAATTCGCCCCACGGCAAGGGGCCCCAGCGCGTCGGGGGTGATGTCGGCGTTCCCCAGCCCCGCGGCCAGGATCAACCCATCCCGGCCGCCCAGCAGAAACGCGATCTCCCCGGCCAGTATTTCAGCTTCCTCGTCCGCCGAGGTGACGGAGGAGGAAAACGGAGCAGCCTCTATGGTGATGTAGGTGCCCCGCGGTTTCCCCATGATCCTTTCCGCACCGGCGGTGGTGATGCGGGTTCTTTCCACCCGCACCGTGCCCTCCTGCCGGGAAGAGGTCTCAAGCCCTTCGGAAAGCTCTTTTTTGTGGATTTCTGCCAGCTCCACCGCCAGATCCGTTCTGAAATTCATTGTTTCACCTCAAAATGTAGAAAATTTAGGTTTTGGCAAGTTTTCTGCGCATAAACAGTTGCTTTTTCGGCTATAAAATGCTATGATAACTTGTACTGTCGAGACGAGGGGGTGTCAAAATGGCAAACGTAAAATCCGCGAAGAAAAGAGTCAAGGTCATCGCTTTCAAAACTGCTCAGAACAAAACCGCGAAGAGCAACCTGAAGACCGTGATCAAAAAAGCTGATACCGCGATCGGCGCCAAAGCGGCCGACAAAGAAGAGGCGGTAAGACTGGCGATCAAAAAGATCGATCAGGCCTGCGCCAAAGGTCTTCTGAAAAAGAATACCGCTTCCAGAAAGAAATCCCGCCTGGTTCGCAGCTTGAACAAGGCCGTTTGATTTTGTTTTCCTCGGCAGGCCCGCCGCTTTCAAAAAGCGCGGGCCTGTTTTGTTTTGTACGGCAGTTGGTCAAAACCATAAAACTTACTGGTTTATGGAAACTTTTTTCTTCTTTACTTGACGGAATGTACAAAAACCGCTATGATAAAAGTGAGATATTCTGCCCTGTCAGGGCGGAGTCAAGGCGGCTCTCCGGAGCCCGGCAAGGGAGGATTTATGATGAAAAACAAAAAGACAAAGGGCATTCTGGCCGTTACGATTCCCGTTTTGCTTCTGGCGCTTTCGGCAGCCTACCTTGTATACAGACTGCTCAGCGAGAAAGCCTATGAGGAAAAATGGAAGGACTACCACGACTGCGGCCTGGCGTAATTTACAGGGGCCTGTGTGCTTAAAAAAGAAAACAGAAGGCAGCCGGAACGGCTGCCTTTTTATTTTCCCCGGTCAGCTCTTATCCTTCGGCTTAAAGATAAGCGCCGCCAGAAAGCCGAATACAATGGCCGCGGCGACCCCCGCGGCACAGGCGGTGAAGCCTCCCGCCAAAACGCCTAAAACCCCTTTCTCCGTCACCGCCTCCCGCACGCCCCCGGCCAGCAGATGCCCAAAACCGGAGAGCGGCACCGTAGCGCCCGCTCCGGCAAAATCCACCAGAGGCTGGTACAGCCCAAGGGCGGAGAGCAGCACCCCCGCAACGACATACCCTGTGAGCACCCGAGCCGGTGTCAGCTTTGTTTTGTCAATAAAGATCTGCCCGACGGCGCAGATGGCGCCGCCCACCAAAAAGGCTTTGGCAAATTCCCAAAAAATTTCCATTACCGCTCCTCCTTTGTTCCCGCGCTGTGGGAAAAGTGCACCAGATGGGCGATGGCGGGGATCGTCTCCCCCTGGAGGTTCGAGGTGGGGCTCATCAGGGCGCCGGTGGCCATAAACAACACCTCTCCAAGCCGCCCGTCTTTTACCCGGGGCAGAATATGGGAGCACAGGACGCTGGCCCCGCAGCCGCAGCCGGAACCTCCGGCGTGGACGTCCTGCTTTTCCCGGTCATACACCAGCAGCCCGCAGTCCCGGTGCCGGGCTGCGGCGTCCACCCCCTCCTTTTGCAGCAGCCCGAGCATCAGGTCGGAGCCGACCTGCCCCAGGTCTCCGGTAAAGATGGCGTCGTAGTCCTGCGGGGCCGTGCCGGTGTCCTCAAAAAACCGCAGCAGAGTGCGGGCCGCCGCTGGCGCCATGGCCGCCCCCATGTTATTGATGTCCTTGATGCCGTAGTCCTCGATGCAGCCGGGGCATACCTGCGCCACATAGGGTGGCTGCGCCGCCTGGGAGGATACCACCACGGCCCCCGCTCCCGTCACCGTCCACTGGGCCGTGGGAGGGCGCTGTCCGCCGTATTCCAGGGGAAAGCGAAACTGCCGTTCCGCGGAACAGAAATGGGAGGAGGTGGCCGCCAGGCAGCGCCGCGCTATTCCGGTCTCCACAAAAAGCGACGCCAGAATCAGGGACTCCGCCATAGTGGAGCAGGCACCGTACAGACCGAAATACGGTACCGCCATCCCCCGCATCCCGTAGGCGGAGCTGATGCACTGGTTGAGCAGGTCCCCCGCAAAAATAAAATCCAGCTCCTGTGGGGCAAGCTCTCCCTTTTGGAGCGCCCGGTCCACACATTCCCGCTGCATGCGGCTCTCCGCCTGCTCCCAGGTGGACTGCCCGAAGGTGGGGTCCTCGTTTAAAATGTCAAATTCCTTTGCCAGCGGCCCCTCCGCCTCCTTTTTGGAGCCCACCGCCGCAAAGGAAAAAGCTGAGGGCCGCCGTTCCATCCTTAACGTGTTCATTCCAATTTTTGTGGCCAAACAAACGCCTCCTGCCGCAAAAGCCAAAGAGGCCTTTGCCCCTTTGTATTTTATAAGATCTGTTCTATTGTTTCTGACAGGAGGGCGTTTTATACATGTGCGCCTCGGCCCGCAGCCTTGCCAGGCCGACCCTTCTGCGGTAGAACGGGATCATGTCAAAAACCGGGGAAAAAGGCCATCCGCATGAAATTTCTGGAACAGTTTAATCAATTTTTGGAGCGCTGGATGCCGTTGGTGACTCCGGCCTGTCTGCTGGTGGGGTGCTGTTCCCGGTCATGATCGGGACCCTGTTCCAGCAGGTGCTGGCCGCCTGCTACGGCGCGTTACTGAGGCGTTTTCAGCTGCGCTTTACTTTTTATGCAGCGGTTTTTACAAAAAAGACAGCATCTTTGGATGCTGTCTTTTTTGCGGGAAACGGCAACGTCCACATGCAGCAGACCCCGGCGCTCTGTCTGTGTAAAAGGGAAACCGGCCCTTACGGGTTTCCGTCCGCATTTGGCCCTTCGGAATGGCAGCGCCCGCAAAGCGGATCCATCCGGTCGTGCTCCTTCCACTCTTACCAATCGCTTCTTTGCGGATCACCAGCTTGCGGTTGCCGACGGTGTCATCGCCTTCGCACAAAGCTGCGTGCCATGTAAACAAAATAAGCCACGCAAAAAGCTGCCCGCCTGCAAAGTGTGCAAGAGGGCAGCTTTTTGGAGGTTAAAATCAAATCACATAATCAAAGCCATCGGAACCGCTGCGCATCAGATCGGCAATAGTGACATTTCCCAAATAGTCGTTGATGACCTTGTCCAATCCCTTCCACAGGGAAAGCGTGCGGCACTCCGCCACCCGGGGACAGGCATCGGCGCCTTTCTCCAGACAGGAAACAGGCGCCAAAGAATCCTCTGTCAGCTGCAGGATGCTGCCCACTGTATACTGCTCCGGAGCTTTGGTCAGCTTGTAGCCGCCGCCCTTGCCCCGCAGGCCGTTCAGCAACCTGGCTTTGACCAGCAGCTTAATAATGCTCTCCAAATACTTCTCAGAAATTTCCTGCCGTTCTGCGATGACCTTCAGAGGCACAACGCCGTCCGCCTGATGCTCCGCCAGGTCGATCATGACCCGCAGCGCATAGCGTCCTTTCGTCGAAATCAACATATCAGCGCCTCCTTTGTTTAATAAACCCATTATACAGCATGGTAAGTAGGGAATCAATTGATATATTTTCCGAAAGCCTATTGACAACAGCCTTGTAAACGACTATAATTCATATTAACCTACATGGAAGGTTGGTATTAAATGAAGTATCCATTACCCCTCCGCTGTCGCCGATGTTGACGAAAGCCTCAAGCCGCCCGCATGGCATCTGACAACATTTTATGATATTTAGGGAGGAACTCATCATGAGCAATATTTATACATCCGCCGACCAGCTGATCGGCAAGACCCCGCTGCTGGAACTGGTCCATATCGAAAAAGAAGAGGGGCTGGAGGCCCGTGTCCTGGCCAAACTGGAATACTTCAACCCCGCCGGCAGCGTGAAAGACCGCATCGCCAAGGCCATGATCGACGATGCCGAGGCCAAGGGCCTTTTGAAGCCCGGCTCCGTCATCATCGAGCCTACTTCCGGCAACACCGGTATCGGCCTGGCCTCCGTGGCTGCCGCCCGCGGCTACCGTATCATCATCGTGATGCCGGAGACCATGAGCGTAGAGCGCCGCCAGCTGATGAAGGCCTACGGCGCGGAGCTGGTGCTCACCGAGGGAGCCAAGGGCATGAAAGGCGCCATTGCCAAGGCCGATGAACTGGCCAAGGAGATTCCGGGCAGCTTCATCCCCGGCCAGTTTGTGAACCCCGCCAACCCCTCCGTCCACAAGGCCACCACCGGCCCTGAGATCTGGGAGGACACCGACGGCAAGGTGGATATCTTCGTGGCGGGCGTCGGTACCGGCGGCACCGTCACCGGCGTCGGCGAGTATCTCAAGAGCCAAAATCCCAATGTGAAGGTGGTGGCTGTGGAGCCTGCCGCATCCCCGGTCCTTAGCAAGGGCACAGCCGGCGGCCATAAGATTCAGGTCATCGGCGCCGGCTTTGTGCCTGATGTGCTGGACACTAAGCTTTACGACGAGGTCATCGCCGTGGAAAACGATGACGCCTTTGCCACCGGTAAGCTGATTGGCAAAAAGGAGGGCGTGCTGGTGGGCATCTCCTCCGGCGCCGCCGTGTGGGCGGCCATTCAGCTGGCCAAACGGCCGGAGAACAAAGGCAAGACCATCGTGGCCCTGCTGCCCGACACCGGTGACCGCTATCTCTCCACCCCGCTGTTTGAAGATTGATACAGAGATGAATGATCGGGAGGCTGCCGAATATTTCGGCGGTCTCCCTTTTGTTTTGATACAGGAAATACAGCATCATTTCTATACGTGGTGCGGCAAAGCGGAATACTCGTCCGGACAAGTGCGAAACAAAGTGCGTAAGAAAGAGAAAAGGCCTGCCGCGGAGAACCGCTGCAGGCCAATGGCGGAGACGGTGGGATTCGAACCCACGTGCCTGCTCATCACAGACAAAACGATTTCGAGTCGTTCTCGTTACGACCACTTCGATACGTCTCCAGGGTAAATAGGTCGGCTTATATTATAGCAAAACCTCTCCCTGTAGTCAAACCTTTTCCAGAGGCAGGGCCTTCCCGTCTATCTGAAGATAAGCACTGCCGCAGGCCGGACAGGTATGCAGGTTTCCGGAAAAGTCAAACAGCTCTCCGCAGCGGCAGATATGGCCCGCCGGCCGCGCCGGGTTCCCCGCCACCACCGAAAAGGCCTCTACCGGCCGCGTCACCACCGCGCCGGCTCCCACCAGGGCATATCTTCCAATGGTATTTCCGCATAAAATCGTGCTGTTTGCCCCCACAGAGGCACCCCGGCGCACTACCGTAGGACCAAATTCGTCTTTGCGCTGCACAAAGCTGCGGGGGTTGACTACGTTGGTAAAGACGCAGGATGGCCCCAAAAAGACATCGTCCTCACAGATGACCCCGGTGTACAGCGATACGTTGTTCTGCACATGAACTCCGCTGCCCAGCACCACCCGGGGCGCCACCAGTACATTTTGCCCCAGCACACAGCGGGGCCCGATCCGGCATCCCTCCATGACATGGGAAAAATGCCAGATCTTTGTATCATCGCCGATCTCGCAGGGCTGGTCGATCACGGCGGTCGGATGGGCAAAATACATCGTTATCACCTCACGGCCGCTTTTACGGCCTCTATCACAGTGTTCTGGGCCTCCGGCCCAAGGCCCGGGTACAGCGGCAGGGAGAGCACCTGACGGCTCGCCCTTTCCGCTTTTGGAAAGTCCCCCTCCCGATATCCCAGAAAGGCAAGCGCCGGCTGCAGGTGCAGGGGAAGCGGATAATAGATCCCATACCCGATCTCTCTTTTTCGCAGCTGCGCAGTGATCTGCCCGCGGTCCCTGCATCTGACGGTATACAGATGGAACACCGCTTCCTCCCCCTCCGGCATCGGCGGCAGCTCCAGCCCCGTCCCGGCAAGGCCCGCCGCATACCGGCCTGCCATACTCCGCCGCTCCCGGTTCCAGCGCGGCAGGCAGGGCAGCTTCTGCCGGAGGATGGCGGCCTGCAGCGCATCCAGGCGGGAGTTGGTTCCCAGCAGATAGTGGATATATTTTTCCGCGGCATCCTTTGGCGGAGAAAAACTTTTTCCATCCCGTTCCCACACCGTCCGGCCCGCAGCGCCGCTGCCCTGAGCCCGCAGCGCTTTCAGCCGCAGGGCTGTTTCCGGGTCGTCGGTGCACACCGCTCCGCCATCCCCCGCGCAGCTGAGGTTTTTGGTGGGGAAAAACGAAAAGCAGCCGCAGTCTCCAAAAGTTCCCGCCCTCTTCCCTCCCCTCCCGGCCCCGGCGGCCTGGCAGGCGTCCTCCACCAGAGCGAGCCCCTGCCGCCGGGCGATCTTCCCGATCTCCCCGATGCGGCACAGGCGCCCATACAGATGCACCGGCAGGATCGCCCGGGTCCGGGAGGTGACCCTGCTTTCGATCTGCGAAGGGTCCAGCCCCATGGTCTCCTCCTCGATATCGCAGAAAACCGGCCGTGCCCCGGCCGCCAAAATGCTCTGTGCGGTGGCAAAATAGGTAAACGGCGTGGTGATCACCTCATCTCCCGGCCCTATCCCAAGGGCCTTCAGGCTGAGGGTCAGGGCGTCGGTGCCGCTTGCCACCCCCACGGTCTGCCCTGCCCCCAAAAATGCCGCGAACTCCGCCTCAAATGCCTCCGTCTCCTGCCCCAGAATATACGCGCCGCTTTCCAGACACTGCTGCACGGCGGCGTCCACCGCCCCCTTGAGCTCGCGATACTGACAGGCCGGGTCCGCCAGAGGAATTTTCAAATGCACCGCCCCCTAAAACCGTTTGTGCCTCAAGCCTATGCCTATTGTTGCCGAAAAATGCCCCTTTCATGCCGTCAGATATCGCCTGTGAAAAAAGGCGGCGTTTCTCCGATTCCTATCTTTTTTCTTACCCGCAGATACCGATTCGGCGAGCAAAAAGCCCTCCCCTTCCGGTATCTGGAAGGGGAGGGCTTTTTCAGGTGCCGGACGCACCGTCAGGTTTCCGGTTCTTCTGCCTTCCGGAGGGTCTCGTACAGCTCCGGGAAGCGCTTTTGCAGGTTAAAGGGCCGCATATCCTTTCCCACCACGGCGTGGCGGGTGATTCCGGTACACAAAAGCGCCCCGTCCCTGTCCCGAACCACCCGGTAGGAAAATTCCATCCGCACCCGTTCCAGGGCGGAGAGCCGGGTCTCCACGGTGACCTCATCTTCATAGAGGGCGGGCTTGTGGTAGCGGCACTGAAGCTCCAAAACCGGCAGCAGTACCCCCATGCTCTCCATCTCTGTGTAGGTAAGCCCCAGGCAGCGGGTCAGGTCGGTGCGGCCCACCTCAAACCACACCGCATACCGGGAGTGATGCACGATGCCCATTTTGTCTGTCTCCGCATAGCGGACCACGACCCTGCTTTTGGATATCATAAGTTTCTCCTCTCCGGGGCGGCGTCTCATTTAAAAATTTGGAACCCGCCGCTGTTCTCAGGGGGATTTGCACGTTTTTGCCCCGAACGCGCTTAGGCTGCCGGGCCTGCCCGCCAGGCAGGGCCGGGCCGCATGGAGCTGCCCCCCTTGGATAATAAAAATTTTTACGCGCATCCGCCCACTCCACGGGCGGCGCTTTAAGTCTTATGGCCGTGGGCCGGGACAGCCCACATAGCCGTTCACCCGGCGGTTTCCCGCCGGGTGAACGCATTTTTGGCCCCGCCGCTGTTTTAGTAGGCGGCAAACAGCTGCGTGGCATAGGCGATATAGGTATCATCCCGCCACTCAAAGTAAACGGCTACCCCAATGTGGGTAAATTCCGGCCGGACGATATTGTCGTAGTGGGTGGGGCTGTCCAGCCAAAGCTGCATCCAATCCCGGGCGGTAAAGGCCTTGTACCCTCTTTCCATGGTAATGGTGGCAAGGTTTTCCCCCGCCATGTGGTAGGACATGGGTACCGCGTCCTCAAAGACCGTCTGCCACGGGCTCCCATCCGGCCGGGTATGGGCAAAATGGTCGTTGAGCAGCAGCTCCTTGCTGCGCACCCGGGCGGCGGTCCGAAGCGTCTCGCTGAACGCCAGGGGCTCCAGGCCATTGGCCTCCCGCTCCTCATTGACCAGGTCGATGATCTCCCTCTCGATATCCCCCGAAAAATCTTCCGGATCCGCCACGTCATCGGCCGTGATCACAAAATATTCTTCCGAAGCGCTCCCGCTCTCAGAGAATGGCTCAGAGGGCTCCGGCCCGGAAGATTCGGAGCCCTCCTCCGGCGGGAGAGAGGGCGGCAGGGAAGACGCCTCGGAGGGCGGCAGAGAAGAGGTTACGGAGCTCTCCTCCGGCGGGAGCGCGCTCTCCCCCTCGCTTTCCGGAGGCCGGCTGCTTCCGGACGAGGGGGCGGAAGAAGGGCTGGAAGAGGCCGGGGAGCCGGGCGGGACAGAGGAAGACGAGGTGGTTTCTCCCTCCGGGGGCTGGCTCTCTCTCTCCCCTTCGCAGCCGGACCACAGGGCTGTAAAGGCAGTCAAAACGGCCATCAGACTAAGCAGTAAACAGATCCGTTTCGTACTACCACCTTCCATCACATCAAATTTTTAGAACTGAGGGCGCTTGGGAGAGGAATTGGCTGTGATAGAGACGGAGGGAAGATTGCTCGTGCTGTCCATCAGCTTTGCCATCACCACAAAGCGCTGGTCGCTGCGGGCCCCAAAGCGCCGGGTACAGGTGGAAAGTGTGAGGATCTTGTCGCTTGCAGAAACGCTCACATCATAGACATGCTCGCTGCGGGCAATCGCCTCGTCAATGATATACTGCATGGTGCTGCTGCCCGGGTCGGTAACGATATAGTCGAGATTCGTGTCGGTGTAAAACGCGGCAAACACCTGCCAGGCCATATCCTCTTCCGGCGTAGAGAAATAGATATACGGGATCTGCTGGGCCACCCACAGATGCTGCAGGCTGGTCAGTTGGGCAAACATCACGTCTCCGGAGCGGCCCACACTGGGGTTTGCGGAGTAATTGGTCCAGTTGTGCCCATAAATGACCGTGTTGTTGGAAAGCTGAGACCCGCTTCCGGTGCGGATATCCGAATCAGCCCAGATGACACCGTTGACGCTGTAGTTCCCGTAGATGTCCTTATCAATATAGTAATTGGTATTGGGGCCCTTGACAACCGGATAGTTGATATTTGTCGTTGGTACTTTCAGCCAGCCGATGACGTCGCTGTTGACCGACCTCCAGTAGGAGAGGTTCTCCGACCCGGTGGTCGTTACCGTCACGGCAGGGGCGGACTCTGCCGGTTTCTCCGCCGCGGCGGTCTCCGCAGGGGCCTGCTCCTCAGCGGGCTTTTGCGGTATCTCGGCCTCGGGGGCGGGTTTTGTCTCCTCGGGAAGGGCCGGGATCTCGGAGGGAACCACGATCTCATCCGCCCCCGCGGGGATCTCTGTCCTCAGGGAGAGCGGGACCCTCAGGGACACCGGCTGAAGTTTGGCCGCCTCCGCCGCGCTTCTTGCCGCAGAGGCTACCGTACCGGGCAGCTGATCCCACCCGGCGGAGAGCTCTTCGCCCGCGCTGCCGTTTGCCGTCATCAAAAGGCCGGTGGTATCCTGTGGGCTGTCAGGCCCGGAGGAAATACCCTTTACCACCCAGGACCCAACGGAAAAGAGCAGATACCCTCCCACGGCCAGGGCGCCGAAACACACGGCAAAGCCCTGGGGCTTCATACGGGAGAGCTTCTGCCAAAAGCTCAGCTTTTTTCCGCGGCGGGGCCGCTGACCGGAGGAGGATAAACGAGAGGGATGTCTTTTTTTTGTTTGCATCGGAAGTCGTCACACCTTTTCTGTAATCAATCCCCGCCATATTCCTATGGCAAGTGCCGCCAGATGTCCGGACGGCATTCTTATTCAGGGTATATTATAGCATAGTTTCAATATTCTGGAGCACTTATTTGCCATATTTTTTTTAATTTTCCTGCAATCATTTTTTCGTTTATTGCCCTGAAACGGCAAAAAAACTCCCGGGCATTGCCCGGGAGCTGCTCCAGTGATATTTTTTGTGTGCATCAGCCCAGCACATAGATGTTGAGCGACTTCCGCCCGTTGAGAGCGCTTTCCAGATAGGTGTCGTAAAAAAGGTCCACATCGATGACGTCATTTAAAAGCCCTGTCCCGGTATCCGACGCAATGGCATAGCCGTACACAAAGCTACCGTCGGCGGAGGTGATGTAGAGCCTTGAATTATAGGGGATCTCGCTGGGATCCACCGCCACATGGCCCGCGGAAAGGGTATTGCCCGAGGCCCCCCAGGCGCCCGGCCGGGCGCTGTAGCCGGTGGAGACCGCGTTGGAGATCACATACCGGTAGGAGACCGGGGCATTGTCCACGATCTGATATCCAAAATCCAGGTTCGATACCGGGACGTCCGCCCCCAAAAGGTACCGCTCCGTCACCGGTTTTTTCACCACATTCTCCCCGATCAGCTCCGCCTCGTGCACCACACCGTCGATGGTGGTCTCTACATAGGTGAGCACCCGGATCCCGTCCTCGCCGCGCTGCAGGCAGCGGGTGCTGCCGTTGTACAGCAGGGGGGTCTCCTTATACTCCGTTTCGAAAGGGATGGTCTCTTCATAGGTGGTGGTGACATACTCCACCCGGTTGATCACCACATGGTCCCCGGCCTCGGTAAACTCGTAGGGGGACATGCTGATAAGATCCTCGCTGCCCAAACTGACGGATGCCTTTCGCAGGGCGTCCGCCACGGTCCCGTCGGTCATCATGACGGTGCGGGTCACTCCGTCCGCCTCGATCGTCACGGGGTAGGCCCGGTCGATGACGATCTCCCCGGCGCCGCCTTCAAACCCACTGAAGGCGACTGCGTCGTCCTCTCCCACTTCGATCCCTTCCGCTTTTAAAATTTCATCGGGATCTTCTTTGGAGGTGTAGGCGATGGTGGTGCTGTCCTGGTCCTTAATATAGACTGTGTTTGTTGTCGCCGAAACAGCGTATACGGTCAGGGACATGACCACCGCCATCACGCACACCATAAAAGTACGGCTTTTGAGAAACCTCAAAACAGACGCCGCCTTTTCACAGATTCTATTCATACTTCTCTCCTTTGGTCTTCTTATTCGCCGCGAATAAAAAAGTGTTTTATGCATCCGCAGCAATTAGTGTTACCAGAGCAGTTGCCATTATATTCATTTCCTGGGAAAAAGTCAAGTTTTGGATGGTGCTCAAATCCGCATGGCAAAGCGGTTTTTACCGTTTTTCGACAGAATTTATACTTGATTCCGACGAAATTTCAGTCCCTGAAAACAGAGGTTTTCTACAGGATAAACAAAAAAAAATCAAAAGGCCTTTGCGGCAAATTGCTGTATTTTTCTCCTCGTTTTTTTAAAAATACAGGCAAAATACACATCACTTTTCCGAAAGCTTCGGGTCCGTCCGGAAGAAAGCATGGGACAAAAAAAGCCGGATATGAATATTTATATAATAAATATTCATATCCGGATTATCGTCGGCCTCCAAGTGCCATCCTCAGAGCCGCCAGGATCAGTAAAAGCAGAAGAAGCACACCGCAGCAGCTGAGCATAAACACCGGGAACAGCAAAAAGAGCAGAGACAGCAGCATAAGCAGCAGAACAGCCCACAAAAGCGGACAGCCATCTTTTTTTCTATGCCGCATCCCTCTCCTCCCCCTTCCGGGTTTTGCAGCTTCTACCGGTATTCTATGCGCCGGGGGAGGGAAAGGTGCCCCTCAGGGCTTAAAATCCCCGGCGATGAAACGGGCTACCCCGTTTTCCCGGTTGGAGGCAATCACCCGGTCCGCCGCCCGGCGCACCGGCCCGGCGGCGTTTGCCACAGCGCAGGAGAGGTCCGCCCGGGCAAGCATGTCCAGGTCGTTTGCGTTGTCGCCGAAAGCCACCGTCCGCTGTGCGCCGCAGAACCCTTTCAGCCACTCCATGGCGGAGGCTTTCCCGGCGCGGGCAGAGCAGGTCTCCAGGTACCAGATATGCTCGTCGCGGTCCTCATAGAGCACCGGCGCCGTCCCCGGCACTTGTTGAAGAAGGAGGAGCCCCTCCCGCAGGGGGCGCGGGTCCGGCCCGGAAAAACTGAAAAAGACGCAGGGCTCCGCGGCGGCGGCGCCGGCGAGGGACGCCACCCGCCGGAATACTTTTCTGCCCCCTCCCTGCCGCTGGGCCAAAAATTTTTGGTGGCAGGGCTGTTCCAGGCTCCGGTAATTTGCATAGAGAATATCGTCCTTCAGGGTAAAGAGATAACACCCCAGGCCCAGGCGCTCCATCACCTGAACCACCCCGGCGGCGGACTCCCGGGGAAGCGCCTCCACGTGGACGTACCGCTCCCGCCCCCAGTCATAGATCAGCACCCCGTTCATCAGCGCCGTGGGCAGGGAGAGCCGCAGCGGCCCTAAGATCTGCGGGAGTGTGCCCATGCTGCGGGCAGTGGCCACGGAAAAGAGCAGCCCCCGCTCCATCATTCCGTTTAAAAGGGCGGCACTCTCCGGGCTGATCTTTTTCTCCGGGGTCAGCAAGGTGCCGTCCAGATCGGAGAGATAAAGGGTTTTCAGGTAAACTCCTCCCTTTTCAAAACAGGGCGGGCTCCCTGCGGCTGCGGGGGCCCGTCCTGCCTTTGCAAAACGATCCTTATGCCTGGGGAAACTCCGCCAGCGTCAGTTCCAGCGCCTTTTTCTCCAGAGAGTCGTCGTAATCCGCCATGCGGTCTCCGGCCAGCCGCACCAATATCTCCCGCAGGAGCACCGGGTTTTTGACCAGCACGGGGCCAAGCTGCCAGGTGGCGAAAAAGTTTTTATACAGGTTCCCCTCGTGTTCCGCGGGGCCCTCGCCGTCCCCCGCCCCAAGGCGGACGCTGCACAGAGGGAATTCGTCGTTCCCTTCGATATGAGCGGTGCGGTTGACAAACCCGTAGGAGGGGGTATCCGGCGCAAAGGCCCAGGCGCCCACTACATCGCTGATAAAAACGCTGCCGGTCTCCTTCCCGGTGTAGGGGAAGAGGCCTGCGCCGGGCCGGATCTTCCCGTCAAACCCGGTAAACTCCCGCCCAAACAGCAGCCGGGCGTTGCCGGTGATGAGAAATACCCGGCCCTCCTCCACAGCCTGCAGGGCGTTTTCTTTAAACTGGACAAAATGCTCCGCGGCCCGGGCCAGGTTTTTGGCCTTTCCGGGGCCGATATAGATCATATCGTAGGCCAAAAAGTCCGGCTCGTCGGCAAGGCTCAGGCGGGAGGTCTCCCACGGAATGCCCATCTGTGCCAGCCGCTTTTCCAAAATCATCAGGTTGCCGCTGTCGCCGTACAGGTCCAGCAGGTCATCGTAAAGCCAGCAGATCTTGACAGAATTCATTTGCCGATCACCTCCAGGATGGACTTGGCGTCATAGAGCTCGGTGAGGATGCAGATGGTGCCCCGGGTGTCGTCCACCACGGGCTTTAATGCGGCGAGCTCCCGTTCCACCCGGACGGCGCTGTCCGGGAAGCCCGCCAGCCGCAGGCGGACCGCCAGGTCCCATGCCCTGGGGCCGGTGCAGACCACCGAATCCACCTTGCCGCAGAGGCGCTCAAACCCAATGTCGTAAAGCCAGGTGGTGTCCCTGTGGCCTGTGTGGTTGATATTGTTGACATAGGCGACCACCGTCTTTTCCCCGGGAAGCTCCAGCACATAGGAGATGGACTGGTCGAAAGAGACGGGGTTCTGGTTTTTGGAGAGGATCATGACGGCAGTGCGGTCCCCCACCTTAAACTCGTCGTAGCGCTGCTTCATCACCACAAAACGGGAGACAGCCTCGCAGCAGCGGGAAAAATCCAGCCCCAGTTCAGCACAGGCGGCCACCGCCGCCGTGGTGTTCAGGATGTTGAATGGGGTCTTGTACTCGGTGTGCACCGGGAACCCGTTGACCGTAAAATCTCCGGTGACAAAATCTGTCTGCGCAGCCTGATATTTCATCTCCGGCATGCGGTAGCCGCAGGACGGGCAGTGAAAGGCCCCGATGTGGTTGTAGTGGAAGTACTCGTATTCCATGCGCCCAAAGCACTTGGGGCACACCTTGGCGTCGTGGGTGATGTTGACGCACCGGTCGGTGGAAAGATCGGTACGGCCCATGCCGTAGTACACCCGCGGGTTTTCCGGCGCAAGGTTTGCGCTGATGGGGTCGTTGGCGTTGAGGATGAGCTTTACCGAGGGCTTGATGGCCTCATGGAGCTTTTCGAGGATCACGTCCACATTGCCGTTTCGGGTGAGCTGGTCACGGAAAAGGTTGGTGCACAGCAGGAAGTCCGGTGAAAAATCCCGGAAGATCAGGCGGGAGTACCGCTCGTCCACCTCCAGCACCACAAAATCCTGTTCGATCTTCCCGTTCATGCGGGAGCTGGTGAGCAGGGTAGTGGCGACGCCCCCCGTCAGGTTGGAACCCTTGGCGTTGTTGGCCACAGTATAACCGTTTTCCTTTAAAATATGGGCGATCATGTTGGCGGTGGTGGTCTTCCCGTTGGAGCCGGTGACCGCCAGCACCTTGCCGGAAAAGCGGAAGCGCCCCATCATATCCGGGCAGATCTTCAGCGCGATCTCCCCGGGGAGGTTGGTAGCCTTCCCCATCCGCCGGCCCACAGCGTACAGCAGCTTTCCCGCCAAAAGGGCAATTTGAAATCTCATTTTGACCGATTCCCCCTGTTTTCCCCACCGCAGCCCTGTGCCGCCCGGCGGAGCTCTTCGCAAAAAAATTTTCCCGCCGGGGCCCTGCCGGGCGCTCCGGGGCGGATATCCGGGCTTCTTAGGGATCTTACCCTGCCCATGCTGCCGATATTATATCACAAGCGGCCCCTCTTTGCTACGGACAGGACCAAAAAGCTGATAAAAAAGGGGGAATTAAAAATATTTCTCCCATTGATATTGTAAAGATTGCACCGTATAATGAAAAAGGTGTTAATACCTTTTGGAGAAGTTTACGAAAGAGGTGTCGTTATGAGCAGCCGCCTGGCAAAAGCGATTGGCAGGAACAAAACCCTGCGGGCCCTGGCAGACCTGAAGGGGAATACCCGCTGGTGCGTTTACTGCGAGCCCTTCTGGGCCATTCCCTACAGTCTCTTTTCCCCCTTCGCCACCATGTACATGTACCGTTTGGGGGTGACGGACCTGCAGATCGGGATCCTGCTCACCATCGGACAGGTCACCCAGATGTGCTCAACACTGGCCGGCGGCATCATCACCGACAGGCTGGGGCGGCGGCGCACCACCTTTCTCTTTGACTTCGCGGCCTGGACCATCCCCTGCCTGCTGTGGGCAGTCTCTCAAAATTTCTGGTGGTTCGCGGCGGTAGCCGTGCTCAACGGCCTGTGGCAGATCAACAACAACTCCTGGATCGGCCTGATGAGCGAGGATGCGGACCCAAAGGTGCTGCCCTACGCCTTTACCGGCTCTCAGATGGCGGCGATGATGGCGGTATTCCTGGCCCCCATCAGCAGCTTTTTTGTCTCCCGCTACGAGCTTGTCCCCGTGATGCGCGTGCTGTATTTCCTCTCCGCCTTTTCCATGGCCACCAAGAGCATTCTGCTTCTGCGCAAAAGCGTCGAGACCCGCCAGGGGCTGCGCCGCATGGAGGAGACCCGGGGCGTCCCCTTTTGGAAGCTTGTGCTGGAGCTGAAAGATGTGTTTCGCAAGATCTTCCGCACCCCCGCCACGGTGCTCATCCTCTCTATTATCATCATCGTCAACATCCTCACCCTGGTCACGGCCAACTTTTTCTCCCTCTTCGTCACCCAGAGCATGGGGATCCCCGACGAAGCACTGGGGTACATCCCCATCATCCGGGCCGCCGCGGTGCTTATCTTTATGTTTGGCTTCCAGCACCTGGTCAATGCCCTGCCCTACCGGCCGGTGATGATCACCGGCATGGCGCTGTACGCCCTGGCCTTTGCCTGCCTGGTCTTTTTCCGGGTGGGGTATCTGGGGCTGGCGCTCTATATCCTGCTGGAGGCGGTGGCCTTTTCTTTCGTCATGCCCCGGCGGGACGCCCTGCTGGTGCTCTTCAGCGATAAAAAAGAACGGGCCCGGGTGCACGGCGCGGTCTATGCCATCACCATGGCGGTGTCCGCCCCCTTCGGCTCCCTGTTAGGGTATTTGAGCGAGCAAAACCGCGTGTACCCCTTTCTCCTTGGCATTGGGCTCTGCGGGCTTTGCGCCCTGATGGTCCTGCTTAAAAAAGTGGAGGTCCCCGTCGGGGACCCTTCGTAAGCGGAAAATCGCAAAAAGGGGCCGGAAAGCTGTGGCTTTCCGGCCCCTTTTTTGTGGGGTCCTTTCAGAGATCACACCCGGGAGGTAAAATCCCGGTCCACCGGGAACATGGGGCGGTGAATGGTCTTGTAGTCAAAGTTCTCGGTGAGCTGGTCGGTGGGGCCGGGGGTCAGGGACATGACCGAATAGACGGCGACTTTCTTGAGCTCCGGGAACAGATAGCCCTGTTTGACCACGATGACGTCGTAATCCTCCACCCGAAGGCCCGCGCCCTCGAACTGGTGCAGGGTGGCAAAGGAGCGGCAGTTGTTGGCCACCGCCACATCCACATTCCCCGCGCTGAGGGTGACGACGTCGCCGATGTTGTCCACTCCGGCCATGTAGCTGTGCACCTTCCCTTTGGCTTTTACCACGGCCTTCAGGGGCACCGGGGCGCTGTTTTCGTCCACTCCCTCGCCCACGCTGCACTCCACCCCGGAGCCCTCTTTTAGCTTCAGCAGCTCAACGCAGGTCTTTCGGTCGTAGACAGTGGCGACCAGAGCCCTCTTGCCCTTCAGGTCCCGGGAGAGCAGCTGGCGCAGCACCACGGTGTTGAGGCCCAAAGCTCCCGCGGTGGTGTTGTCCCCCGCGTCGGAGAGAAACACCGGCCCGTCGGGATAGGCGATCGCCTCGTCCATGGCCTTTTCCATCTCCATGGCGTTGCCGGTAAAGTGGAAGTCAAAGCGCTTGGAGAAGGCGAAGTCCGCCAGCTCATCCGCCACCTTCTGCGCCGCCTCCCGGCCGGATTCCTCCTCCGGCACCACCATCACCCCGGCGCAGCACATGGGGCTGTCCGCCCAGGCAAAGCCCACGTGGTAGGAGGCGCTCAGGATACCGGGGATCTTCTCCGCCTCGTCAAGCTTTTTGTTGATAAGGCAGAGGGGCTCCTCGAAGGAGACACATCGCTCCCCGCCGACGAGGATGGGCACCCGGGCGTAGACCGGGTGGGTCTGCTTTTTATTTTTGAGCATGTCGATCAAAAGCCGTGCCACATGGCGTTTGGTGGCGGTGCTGTCGGTGTGGGGGCTCTCGCGGTAGCAGCGCACGATGTTGGCAAGCTGGGTATAGCGGGGGTTTACGTTGCCGTGGGGGTCCATGGCGACAGCGATGGGCATATCCCACCCCACGATCTTGCGGATTTCCTCCAAAAGGTAGGGTTCGCCGGAATCCCCCGGCAGGTCCACCACATGGCTGGCCCCGTGGAGGAAGAGATACATCCCGTCCAGTTCGTCCTTGTGTGCACGCACCCCGTCCAGGATGCACTTTGCGATGTAATCAAACGCCTCCCGCCGGACATAGCCCCGGGCCCCGCCGTAGGCGTAGATGGTGGGGATCAACTCGATCCCCTCCTCCTCAAAAATATCCCGGACAAAGCTCTTGTCCAGCATCTCCTCGCCGTAGAATATCTCAAAGGAATCCAACCCGCTGAGCTCCGGCGTGAACATGTTGGATTCGTGGGTAAAGCTGCAGGTCAGCACTTTCATCGGTGTCGCTCTCCTCCCGCCCGTTAAGGGGCGTTTTAATAGTTTTCCAGACGGTTGTCAAAGTTTTTGTCCACCGGGAACATGGGGCGGTGGATGGTCTTGTAGTCAAAGTTTTCGGTGAGCTGGTCGGTGGCACCGGGGGTCAGAGCCATGATAGAGTAGGCCGCCACTTCCTTGAGCCCGGGGAACAGGTAGCCCTGCTTGATGACGATGACGTCGTAATCCCGATAATCCGTATGCATCGCCTCAAACTGCTCAACATGCATAAAAGAGGTGTTGTCGTCCGCCACGATGAGGTCGACATCCCCCAGGGAGACCAGGACGCCGCCGCCCATCCTGGCGGGGCTTCCGCCGAAGAGGTCCACGATGTCGCCGCGGGCTTTGATAACACCCTTGACCGCGACAGGCTCAGCGTCGGCGTCGATGCCGGTGCCCACGGAGAACTCCACCTGGGCCCCCACGGGGAAGCGGGCCAGGTACTCGCAGCAGGGTTTGTCGAAGATACTGGCAATTAGGGTTCGCTTGCCCTTGCGGTCGGCGTTCAGAATCTGGCGCAGGGCCACGGTGTTAAAGCCCAGAGAGCCCGCGGTGACGTTGTCGCCGGAGTCGGAGACGAACACCGGGGCGCCGTCGAAGCTGTAGGCCTTCTCCCAGGCCTCGCCGGCGGGCATGGCGTTGCCGGTAAAGTGGAAGTCAAAGCGCTTGGAAAAGGCGAAGTCCGCCAGCTCGTCCGCCACCTTCTGCGCCAGCCCGGCGTACTCCCCGCTCTCCGGCACCACCACCACGCCGGCGGTGCACAGGGGGCTGTCCGCCCAGGCAAAGCCCACGTGATAGGAAGCGCTCAGGATACCGGGGATCTTCTCCGCCTCGTTGAGCTTTTCGTTGATAAGACAGAGGGGCTCCTCGAAGGAGACGCAGCGTTCCCCGCCGATGAGGATGGGCACGGGAGCGAAGGCGGGGTGGATCTTCCTGCCCTCTTTCATCACCCGGATAAACAGCTCCGCCGTGTGGCGAACCGTTTCCGCCGCATCGGTATGGGGGCTCTCACGGTAACAGCGGATCACGTTGGCCAGCTCGCACAGCCGGGCGGAGACATTTCCGTGGGGATCCATGGAGATGCCGATGGGCATATCCGGACCCACGATCGCGCGGATCTCCTCCACCAAGGCGTGCTCCATGGAGTCGCCGGGAAGATCCACCACATGGCTGGCGCCGTGGAGGAAGAGATACACGCCGTCGAGCTCGTCCTTGTGCTCCTCCACCTTGGGGATGATCTGGCTTCTGATGTACTCGTAAACGTCCCGTCTGATGTAGCCGCGGGAACCGCCGTCAGCCTCCACCGTGGGAATGACCTCGATACCCTCCCGGGCAAAGATATCGCCGCAGCCCATCTTCTCAATCATTTCATCGCCGAAAAAGTAGTGGAAATCTTCCTTCTCCGTGAGGATCTGGGTAAACATGTTGGATTCGTGGGTGGCAGAGCCGATCAGAACTTTCATGAGAGTCTTCCTTTCTTTTTATTGATTGGACGTTCCGCGCTTCGAAAGCGGTTCGAAAACGTTTTCTTATTCGCCGCAGAGGGCAAAAGAAAAAGACGCACTCTGCCGCCCGGGGCGGCAGGTACGTCCTTGTACGGGTGACGCCGCTTCACGAAGGCGCCGGACAGGGCCCGGAGCCCTGAGATTAAGTTTATTATAAGCGCCGGATCGGGGACTGTCAATGGAAAAATGTTAACGTTTACATCTTTTGATAAAAAAACCGCCGCGTAAAAGGCGGCGGTGCATTTTACATACCGGCTTCGATGAACTTTACGATATCGCCCACCGTTTTGATGTTTTCCGCCTCTTCGTCCGGGATCTCGGCATCAAACTCTTCCTCCAGGCTCATGATCAGGTCGACCACGTCCAGGGAATCGGCGCCCAGGTCCTCAGTGATGCTGGACTCCATAGTGACGTCATCCTCAGCCACATCCAGCTGATCACAGATAATTTTTCTTACTTTCTCGAATACCATCGAAAGGATCCTCCTCGTTGTGTTATGGTGTGCGGGAGTTCCCGCCCTTTCAATCGGATTGCGCGGTCGTAAACTCGCCAATCTTTCTGAACCTATCATATCTGCTTTCCAGCAATTTTTCAATAGGGAATTCTGCGAATTTCAAAATTGTCTCTTTCACATATTTCCGGAGGGAAGCGGCCATCTTTTCCGGGTCCCTGTGGGCGCCGCCCGCGGGCTCCAAAATGATATCCTCCGCCACACCGAAGCCCACCAGGTCCTCCGCCGTGATGCGCATAATATCGGCGGCCTCCTGCTCCCGGGAGGCGTCCTTCCAGAGGATGCTGGCAAACCCCCGGGGGGAGATCACCGAATAAAGGGCATTTTCCAGCATGGCCACCCGGTCTGCCACGCCCAGTGCCAGCGCTCCGCCGCTGCCGCCCTCCCCCAGCACGATGGAAAGGATGGGGGTGCGCAGCTCCATCATCTCAAAGAGGTTGCGGGCAATAGCCTCGCCCTGGCCCCGTTCCTCGGCCTCCACACCGCAGAAGGCGCCGGGGGTGTCGATAAAGCACACCACCGGGCGGTGGAATTTCTCGGCCTGTTTCATCAGCCGCAGGGCCTTCCGATACCCTTCCGGGTGAGGCATGGCAAAATTGCTCTGCTTGTTCTCCTCCAGGCTGCGGCCCTTCACCTGGGCGATCACCGTGACGGGGATGCCGTCCAAAACGGCGATGCCGCCCAAGACCGCCCCGTCGTCGCCGTAAAAACGGTCGCCGTGCATCTCCCAGAACTCGTCAAACACCAGTGGGATATAGTCCCGGATGGTAGGGCGCTCCTTTTCCCGCACCAGCAGCATCCGCTCCCAGGCTGTTTTCTTCTTACTCATGGCGCCCCGCCCCCTTTCCATGGACGGCCAGCAGCCGCCCAAGGGTCCTTTTCATCTCCCGGCGGGTGACGATCATATCCACAAAGCCGTGCTCCTCCAAAAACTCCGCCGACTGGAAGCTCTCCGGCAGGCGCTGCTTGATGGTGCCCTCGATGACCCGGCGGCCGGCAAAGCCCACCAGCACCTTCGGCTCGGCGATAATGATATCGCCCAGGGAGGCAAAGCTTGCCGTGACACCGCCGGTGGTGGGGTCGGTGAGGACAGTGATGTACAAAAGCCCTCTGCGGGAGTGCCGGGCCGCGGCTCCGGAGGTTTTGGCCATCTGCATCAGGGAGATGACCCCCTCCTGCATCCTGGCGCCGCCGGAGGCGGTGAACACCACGATGGGCAGCCCTTCCTCCGCCGCCCGTTCAAAGGCGCGGGTGATCTTTTCCCCCACCACTGAGCCCATGGAGGCCATCATGAAATGGCTGTCCATCACGGCGATGACGGCTTTTTCCCCCTCGATGGCACAGCGGCCGGTGACCACCGCCTCCCTCAGGCCGGTGGAGGCCTGCAGCTGGGCAATCTTTTCCTCGTAGCCGGGAAAATCGATGGGGTTGCAGCTGGAGAGCCCTTCGTCGAACTCCTCAAAGCTGCCCTCATCCACCGTGCAGCCGAGCCGCTCCCGGGCGGTGAGGCGGGCATGATAGCCGCAGGAGACGCAGACCTTGCCGGAGGCGTCAAAATCCTCCCTGGTCTGCACCGTCTGGCAGCGCGGGCATTTAAAGAGCAGGTCCCTGGGGATGGAAAGGGGGGAGGCCCCGTCCCCTCCCACCAGGGGCGCCGCCCTGAGCTTTACTTTCTGCAGAAGATCCTGGATCAAACCGCGTTCCCTCCTCGCGTCTTACTGCCGGCGGCGGTCATCGTTTCTCCCGCCGGGCCTTGAGCTTGCGCCCGATAAAGCCGATATCGTAGTCCCCTGCCTGGACCGCCGGGTCCCGGATGAGATCCAGCTGGAACTCGATATTGGTATTGACCCCTTCCACCAAAAACTCCGCCAGAGCCCAGTTCATCTTAGCCAGGGCCGTTTTTCGGTCCGGCGCCCAGACGATGAGCTTTGCGATCATGGAATCGTAGTAGGGGGTGATGGTGTAGCCCTGGTAGACGCCGGAATCGATCCGGACACCGGGCCCGCCGGGGATATGCAGGGCGGTGATAGTACCGGGAGAAGGCCGAAAGTCCAGGTCCGGATCCTCGGCGTTGATGCGGCACTCGATGGCGTGGCCGGAGATGCGGACGTCCTCCTGCCGCACGGAGAGGGGCTCCCCGCCGCCGATGCGCAGCTGCCAGGCCACCAGGTCCAGCGCCGTCACCAGCTCGGTGACAGGGTGCTCCACCTGGATGCGGGTATTCATCTCCATAAAATAGAAGTTCTTCCCGCCGTCCACCAAAAATTCAATGGTGCCGGCGCTCTGATACCCCACGGCCCGGGCCGCTGTGACGGCGGCCTGCCCCATGGCGCGGCGCAGCTCCTCCGTCATGATGGGGGAAGGAGATTCCTCCGCCATCTTCTGGTTGCGCCGCTGGAGGGAGCAGTCCCGCTCCCCCAGGTGGATCACGTTTCCGTATTTGTCCCCCAGGACCTGGATCTCCACGTGGCGGGGGTTTTCAATAAATTTTTCCACATAGATCCGCCCGTCTCCAAAGCAGGCCAGGGCCTCCTGGGAGGCGCTTGTCATGGCGCCCTCCAGCTCCTCCGGCGCTTTGACGATGCGGATGCCGCGGCCGCCGCCGCCGGCGCTGGCCTTTACCATCACCGGATACCCGATCTCCCGGGCGGTCTTTGCGGCCTCTTCCAGGCTCTGCACCGGCCCGTCGGAGCCGGGGATCACCGGGATTCCCAGGCGTTTCATGGTACTTTTGGCGGCGGATTTATCCCCCAGCGCCTCAATGACCTCCGGGGCGGGGCCGATAAACTCCACCCCGCAGCTGCGGCACAGGCGGGCAAAGGCCGCGTTCTCCGAGAGGAACCCGAAGCCGGGGTGCACCGCGTCGGCGCCGGTGATCTCGCAGGCCGCCAGCAGAGCGCTTTGGTTGAGGTAGCTGTCCCGGGCCGCCGGGCCGCCGATGCAGACCGTCTCGTCGGCGATCTGGGCGTGAAGGGAGAGCTTATCCGCCGTGGAGCACACCGCCACGGTGGATATACCCAGCTCCCGGGCGGCGCGGATGATGCGCACCGCGATCTCCCCGCGGTTGGCAATCAGCAGTTTCTTGATCATATAAGCGGGCTCCTTTCCCGGGCGTTATCCCAGCGCGAAGGTGATCTCCGCCGAGACAGCCTTTTCCCCGTTGACCGTGGCGATCCCCTTGCCTACGCCGATGGGGCCGCGGCGGCGGATGATCTCCACCTCCAGGGTCACGGTATCCCCCGGGCGGATCTGTTTTTTAAAGCGGGCCTTATCGATGCCGGCAAAAAGCGGGGTCTTTCCCTTGTTCTCCTCCAGGGAGAGGATGCACACCGCCCCCGCCTGGGCCAGCATCTCGATGGTGAGGACGCCGGGCTGCACGGGGTAATCCGGGTAATGGCCTTTAAACCAGAATTCGTCCGGCTTTAAATATTTCTGCGCCACAATGCGCTGTCCGGGCTCCATCTCCACCACGCTGTCGATGAGCAGAAACGGCTCCCGGTGGGGGATGACCTCCTTGATCTGTTCCAGATCCATCAGCATATTCGTTTCCTCCTGTTTTATGCCATGCGCAGCACGGGCTGCCCGAACTCCACCGGGGCGCCGTTTTCCACCAGCACCTCGGCCACCTGTCCGTCCCGTTCCGCCAGCACCTCGTTCATCAGCTTCATCGATTCAATGATAAACAGCACGTCGCCCTTTTTCACGCTCTTGCCCGCCGGAGCCAGAGGCGGCTTATCCGGCGCGGCAGCGGCGTAAAAGGTTCCCACGATGGGGGCGGTCACCACATTCCCCGCGGGAACGGGCGCCGGGGCGGCTATCTCCGCCCCGGGGGCGTCAGACGGCGCCTCCCGCACGGGAGCGCCTGCGGCGGGGGCTGAGGCGCAGACGGCCTCCCGCCCCTTGAGGACCAGCTTAAAATCTTTTTCCTGCAGCTCCACCAAGGCAAGGCCGCTTTGGGAGACCTTGTCGATCAAGCTTTTGATCTCTTCTATGGAAAACATGTTTTCCCTCCTCTTGAACAGGCCGGTTATCGGGCCTTTTTAAAGCACAGGGAGGCGTTGTGTCCGCCAAACCCCAGGGAGTTGGAGAGGGCGGAGCCCACCTCGGCCCTGCGCATTCCCTCGGTGACATAGTCAAGGTCGCACTCCTCGTCCGGCACCCGGTACCCCGCCGTGGGCGGGATCTCCCCCCGGTCGATGGCCAGGGCACAGACCACGGCTTCCACCGCGCCGGCGGCCCCCAGCAGGTGGCCGGTGACGCCTTTGGTGGAGCTGACCGCCACCCGCCGGGCGTTTTCCTCCCCCAGGGCCTTTTTGACCGCCCGGGTCTCGTACAGATCATTGAGGGGGGTGGCGGTGCCGTGGGCGTTGATGTAGGAGAGCGCCTCCGGGGCGACCTCCGCCTCCCGCAGGGCGTTTGCCATGGCGCGGGCGGCGCCCTCGCCCTCCGGATCCGGGCTGGTCATGTGATAGGCGTCCCCGGTGGCCCCGTAGCCCGCCAGCTCTGCGTAGATGTGAGCCCCCCGGGCCACGGCATGTTCGTATTCCTCCAGCACCAGGATACCGGCGCCCTCTCCCATGACGAAACCGCCCCGTTCCTTATCGAAGGGGATGGAGGCCCGGGCCGGGTCCTCTGACTGCGAAAGGGCCCCCATGTTCTCAAAGCCGCCGATGGCCAGCTCTTCCACCGCCGCCTCCGCGCCGCCGCATACCGCCGCTGTCAGGTAGCCGTCCTTGATCTTGCGGAAGGCCTCCCCGATGGCGTGGGCGCCGGAGGAACAGGCGGAAACCACGTCGATATTGTCGCCTTTAAAGCCGTATTTCATGGAGACGGTGGCGGCGGCGATGTTGCCCATCATCATGGGCACAAAGAACACCGACACCCGGGCAGGGCCCTTCTCCGCAAACTTGGCGGATTCCGCGCAGCAGGTGGAAAAACCGCCGATGCCGCTGCCCACCAAAACGCCCACTTCAAAGGGGTCCAGGTCTTTAAAATCGGTCCCCGCGTCGCTCAAAGCGTCCATGGACGCCGCCAGGGCATACTGGCAGAACGGGTCCATCCGGCGCTGCTCCTTTTTACTGATACCGTATTTCTCCGGGTCAAAACCCCGGATCTCCCCGGCCAGCTTTGTCTTAAGGCGGGAGGGGTCAAAACGGGAAATAGGGGAAAAACAGGGGGTTCCCTGGGTAATATTCTTCCAAAAGGTCTCCCGGTCGGTCCCGGCGGCGGTCACGACCCCCAATCCGGTAATGGCTACTCTCTTCATATCTGTTCGTTCCTCCCGTCGTCAAATCATCATGCCGCCGTCCACCGCGATGACCTGGCCGTTGACATAAGCGGCGTCTTCAGAGGCCAGGAAGGCCGCCACTCCGGCGATCTCCTCCGGCTGTGCCATTCTCCCCAGGGGGACAGCTTTCAGCATCTCTTCCTTCACGTTCTCCGGCAGCACCTCCGTCATGGCGGTGTTTACAAAGCCGGGGGCGATGGCGTTGGCAGTGATGCCCCGAGGGCCCAGCTCCTTTGCCATGGTGAGGGTGAGCCCCACGATGCCCGCCTTGGCGGCGGCATAGTTTGCCTGGCCGGGGTTTCCGTAAAGGCCGGAGACCGAGGAGATGTTGATGACCCGGCCGCTCCTCTGGCGCATCATCACGCCGGAGACATGCCGGCACATGTTGAACACGCCCTTGAGGTTCACCGCGATGACCGCATCGAAGGCCTCCTCGCCCATGCGGGCGAGCAGCCCGTCCCGGGTGATGCCGGCGTTGTTGACCAGCACGTCGATGGAGCCCAGGTCCGCCTTGATCTGCTTGACCGCTTCCCCACAGGCTTCAAAATCCGCCACGTTCCAGACGTAGCAGCGGGCGTCCGCGCCCAGGGCCCGGCACTGGGCCGCCACCTCGGCGCCCTCGGTGTCGGCCAGCTCCCGGCTGACGCAGTTGATGGCCACATGATAGCCTTCTTTTGCAAGTCGGCGGGCGATGGCCGCACCGATGCCCCGGGAGGCTCCGGTCACAATGGCTGTTTTATTCAAGGGTAACACCTCTCATTTCCAAAAAGCTTCCCAGAAGCTGCTCCGAATCGGCCATCAGCTTCTCCAAAATATCCTTCGCGGGGGCCACCCGGTCCACCAGGCCGGCAATCTGCCCGGCCATGAAAGTGCCCTCGTCCTTGTCCCCGTCCAGTACGGCCCGGCGCAGGGAGCCCACGGTGCGGAGCTCGTATTCCTCGCGGCCGATCTCCTCGTGCTCCATTTTGAGCAGGCGGCGGGAGAGCTTGTTTTTTAAACAGCGCACCGGCGCGCCTCCCGCGCGTCCGGTGACCACCGTATCGGTGTCTTTGGCGTCCACGATCATCTGCTTGTAATTTAAATGGGCGGGGCTTTCCTCGGCGCAGACAAAAATAGTGCCGCACTGCACGCCGCAGGCGCCCAGCATCAGCGCCGCCCCAAAACCTCTGGCGTCGGCAATGCCGCCGGCGGCGATGACCGGGATGTCCACCGCGTCCGCCACCTGGGGCACCAGGGCCATGGTGGTGAGCTCCCCGACGTGCCCTCCGGATTCAGTTCCCTCCGCCACGACGGCGTCGGCTCCGGCCCGCTCCATGCGCTTTGCCAGCGCCGCGGAAGGCACCACCGGGATCACCTTGATGCCCGCGGCCTTCCAGGCCTCCATATATTTGCCGGGGTTACCCGCCCCGGTGGTGATCACCTTGACCCCCTGCTCCACACAGATGCGGGCGATGTCATCGGCGTGGGGGCTCATGAGCATGATGTTTACGCCAAAGGGCTTATCGGTGAGGGATTTTGCCTCTTTGATCCAGCTCTCCACCAGCTCGCCGGGGGCGTTGGCGGCGCCGATGAGCCCCAGGCCTCCCGCCTCCGATACCGCGGCGGCCAGCTTTGCGTCGGCCACCCAGGCCATGCCGCCTTGGATGACGGGGTAGCGGATGCCCAGCATCTCCGTCAGTTTTGTCTTTATCATAATATCCTCTTCCTCCTTTACCAGCGCAGCAGCACCGCGCCGTAGGTGGCGCCTGCTCCAAAGCCCACCAGGCACACCCACTGCCCCGGCAGGAGCCTGCCCGCCCGGTTCATCTCATCCATGCAGATGGGGATGCTGGCGCTGGAGGTGTTGCCGACGCGGCTGATGTTGGCGGCGATCCTCTCCATGGAAATGCCCAGCGCCTTGGCCGCCGTGGCCATAATGCGGATATTCGCCTGGTGCGGAATGATCCAGTCAAGCTCCTCCGGGGAGATGCCCGCCTTGCGGCAGACCTCCGACACAGCCTCCGGCATGGCGCGGGTGGAGAATTTATAGACCTCTTTTCCATCCATCTGGACGGCGTGGCTCTCCGGCTCCGGGAACTCGCCCTCCAGTGAAAACTCCGGCACAAAGGGGTTTGCCCCCCGGTCCGGGTTGTGGGCGTACAGCATGCCGCCCTGGGTCCCGTCGCTCTTTAAATAGGAGTAAGCGGGGGAATCTCCCTTCTCCACAATACAGGCCGCGGCGCCGTCGCCAAACAGCACACAGCTCTCCCGGCGGGAAAAATCCGTAATCTTGGAGAGGCGCTCCGCCGAGACCACCATCACCTTTCGGATCTCCCCGTCCGCCAGCAGCCGGGAGGCCAGATCCATCGCGTAAACAAAGCCGCTGCAGGCAGCCCCGATGTCGAAGGCCCGGGCATTTTTGGCCCCCACGGCCCCCTGTACCAAGCAGGCCATGGAAGGGGTGGCGTAATCGTTGGTAATGGTGGTGCCTATGATCAGGTCGATCTCCTCCGGGTCGATCTTTCCCTGTTCAAGAGCCGCCTTCGCCGCCTTCGCCCCCATCCTCCAGGTGGGCTCCGACGAAAAGTGCCGGGTAGAGATCCCCGTCCGGGTGGAGATCCACTCGTCGGAAGTGTCGACGATCCGCTTGAAATCGTCATTGGCCACCACAGTCTCCGGCAAAAAGCTTCCTGTGGCCAGAATTTTGATTTGCTGCAATCCGATTCCCCCTTGCAATGCAGTTTCCCTTTATGGTATCATAAGTGAAATGTAACGAATGTTTCAATTTTAAACGCAAAATTGTAACAATTGTTTCATATCCAATGTTCTCATCATAATAATTGCCGGCCGGAATGTCAACCGGTTCAGGGCAACTTTATAAAAAATTCACATCCCGGAACCCTTTCGGGAGACTTGGAGGTCATTTATGGGCGCTTATGTTATCCTTTTTCCCGGCCAAGGGGCCGGATATCCCGGCATGGCCCGGGAGCTGTACGAGGCGTTCCCCGCCGTTCGGGAGCTGTACGAGCAGGCCGGGGACGTCTTTGGCTTCGACGTAAAAGCCATGACTTTCGAGGGGTCGGCGGAGGATTTCGGCAAGACTTGCTACGCCCAGCCGCTGACCTATACCGCCTCCCTGGCCTCCTTCCTGGCGGCCAGGGAGCTGCTGGGCGCCCCCGCCGGAGTGGCCGGTCACTCCCTGGGGGAGTACGCCGCCCTTACCGCGGCCGGGGCGGTGGCACCCGGGACCGGTATGAAGATGATCGCCGCCCGGGCCGCGGCCATGGAGAAGGTGTCCGGCGGCAAAATGTGCGCCGTGACCGGCCTTGGGCCGGAGGCGGTGGAGGAACTTTGTGAAAAAGCCGAAGGCTTCGTGCTTCCGGTCAACTACAACTCCCCCCTGCAGACCGTGGCCGCGGGGGACCCGGAGGCGGTGGGCGCACTGGCCGCACTGGCCGCAGAGGCCGGCGGGCGCGCCACCCTGCTGGGGGTAAATGGCGCGTTCCACACCTGTCGGATGCAGCCCGCCGCCGCCGAGTTTTTTGAAGCGGTGAAGGAGCTGCCCTGGAGGCAGCCGGAGCTGCCCTTTTACTCCAACCTCACCGGTGGGCGGATGAGCTCCTTCGCAAGCCTGCCGGAATACCTGGCGCGGCACATGGTCTCCCCCGTCCGCTTCACCGACGAGATCGCCGCCATGAAGGCGGAGGGCTGCTCCTCTTTTGTGGAGGCGGCCCCGGGCAAGGTGCTCTCCGGGCTGCTGCGCCGAATTGACAAGGCTCTCTCCGTCTATCGGGCGGAGACCCCGGAGCTTCTGGAAAAGGCCCGGGAGAGCCTGGGCCTGTAAGTGCAAAGGAGGCGTCTGCTGTGAGAAAATTCGCCATTTTGGGGCACCCTCTGGGGCATACCATGTCCCCGGAGATCCACCGGCGGCTGTTTGCCCTCTCCGGCCGGGAGGGGGAGTACGAGGTCCTCTCCATCCCGCCGGAAAAGCTGAGGGAGAGCTTCCCCCTGCTCAGAGAATTGTCCGGTTTCAACGTCACCATTCCCCATAAGGTGGATATCATGGAATTTACCGGCGCCCTGGATGAGAGCGCCCGCCGCTACGGGGCGGTAAACGTGGTGGACTGCCGCGGCCCTGTCACCGGCTACAACACCGACTGTGTGGGCTTTCTCAAGGCCGTGCAGCCCGCGGGGGCGGATCTTTCCCGCCCGGTCTGCGTCATGGGCGCCGGGGGCGCCGGACGCATGTTCGCCATCGAAAGCGCCCTTCACGGCGCGGCGGTGACCATCGCCGTGCTGGAACGCCACTTCTCTCTGGCGGAGAAGGTGCGCGGCGAGATCCTTTCCCTGCGTCCCGGAGCCCGGGTGGAGATCATGGCGCTGGACTCCCTCTCCGGAGATTTTGAGCTGCTGGTAAACGCCACCCCCTGCGGCATGTACCCCCATGCAGATGAGATGCCGGTGGGAGAGGCCGTGCTTCCCCGCTGCCGGGTGGTGTTCGACGCCGTCTACAACCCCACCGAGACCCTTTTGCTGCAGAAGGCGGCCGCCGCCGGGTGCCTCACGGTGGGAGGCATGGCCATGCTGGTCTGGCAGGCCGTGGCCGCCCACGAGATCTGGGACGGGGTCTCCTACCGCCCCGTGGACATCGACGCCCTGGTGGAGGAGATGACCCGGGAAGTGGCGCGGAAGTTTTGCTGAAGGAAGGGGTTTTGATGCAGCGGACCATTGTGCTCTGCGGCTTTATGGGCTGCGGGAAGAGCACCGTCGGACGGGTTTTGGCCCGGCGGCTGGGCTGTGATTTTATCGACATGGATTCCTATATTGAGGCCCGGGCGGGCAGGATCATCCCCCAGATCTTCTCAGAGGACGGTGAAGAGGGCTTCCGGGAGCTGGAGCACCGGGCCGCCCGGGAGCTTGCCGCCAAAGAAAATACCGTGGTAGCCTCCGGCGGCGGGGCGCTGCTTTTTGCCCGCAACGTACAGGCCTTTTCCCCCTGCGCCGTGGTATTTTTGGATGTTCCCTTTGAGGTCTGCTACCGGCGCATCAGGGACAGCAGCCGCCCTCTCGTCCGGCAGAACAGCCGGGAGGCGATGCTGGCCCTTTACGAGCGCCGCCGCCCCCTCTACCTCCGGGCCGCTTCCCTGCGGGTGGCGGGGGAGCTTGCCCCAGAAGCCGCCGCCGACGCGGTGCTGAGCGGCCTGGGGCTGCGGTGACCGAAGTTCCCCCGCAGTCATAAAAATTTTCACAGCACCGGCATTTTCCTTTTTTATGACCTCCATGTTACCTTTTCTTACTATACTGGATATCAGGGATCAAACTTTTTGTCCCGGTCCGGGTCTTTGAAAAGGGGGCGGAGGAATGAAACGGAAACTTCTTCGGGCGGCGGTCTTTCCGCTGATCCCTTTGATCCTCTGTACCCCCTTCGTTTTGGAGAGGCTTTCCTCCATTTCCCGGGAGGGTTTGGGGACTGTCCTCGTGGAGGACGACCCGGTCCCCCTGGCGCTGCCCGGGGTCTCCCTCCCCGCAGAACAGCGGAGCTCCCCTGCGCACCGGCTGTATCTGCAGGCCTGGAGCGTTCTGTTTCAGATAAACGCCCTGGAGAGCGGCTTCCTCTCCCCGGAGGATCGAAGCGACCTCTTTCAAAGGGAGCTTCTGGCTGACCTGGACGGCCGCTGGCCAGCGCTGGAGCCTTCCGCCCTCTCCCCCGTATACAACGGAGAGGCCCCCCTCACCATGCGGGTCCGGCTTTCCGGCGGCGCCTTTCCGGAGCTTGTCCCCGTGGTCTACGCAGCCGGGGAGGATGGAGAGCCCGTGCTTTTCTTTGACTTTGAACAGGACACCTGGCTGGAACGCCCCGGGGATGGGCCGGAGACGCCGCCCTGACCCGTCTGGGGAAAGGGGCACCCTGTTTGACCCTTTCTTATTCTGAAGTTTTCCGGAGCTTTCGGCCTTCGCGCCGAAAGCTCTTTTGTTTTGGCAAAGCCCGGCGCTGCTTTGGCGCAGCCCTTTTTGCTTGTGTTTTGGGGGCGGCTATGGTATCATGTCTGCAAAGCAGCAAAGGCTCTGCGCCCCGTCCGGGCCGGGCCGCCCGCTACCAGCAGGGGCTTTGGGGGCCTTTGCCCGGGGCGCCGCAACAAAAGCGTTCCGGCTGCATAGACTAAACCATGCCCTGAAAGCAGAGAGGAGGAAAAACGGGAATTTATTTTAAAAAGCGCCATAGCCGCCTTTGGGCGGTCGACGAGGTGGGAGGAGTATCGAGCTTTTCGGCGGGTGCCTCCCCGCAACGCCTTATTGTGTCAGGACCTGGCAAAACTGCGGGCAACCGTCAGCACAACACACGGTCCATAAGGCCCCTTCTTTTTGGGCTCCCCTCCCCGGAAAAGAAGGGCGAAGACCGCGGGCCTTCGGTATTTTATTTTTAACACTGCGCGCTTTTTGCGCAGATCAGAAAAGGCCTGTCCGGGCCGCTTCCGACAAGGGCCCGGAAAACTGCTCCCGCCCTGTCAGGACCGGGGCCCGGTGAGCCGTTCCTCTTTTGAGGAAAACGCGCCTTTTCTGCCGTCGCGCCCGGGAGCC
Source organism: Oscillospiraceae bacterium (assembly GCA_022768545.1). Lineage (GTDB taxonomy): Bacteria > Bacillota > Clostridia > Oscillospirales > Ruminococcaceae > JALELV01. Next base: position 13,672 of record JALELV010000030.1, on the reverse strand, counting down.
CCCGGCCGCGCGGCGGAGCCTGCCACCAAAACAACAGAAAAGGAGAACACGATATGTGTGGTATTGTTGGTTTTACCGGGGTCGCCGGGGCCGTCGGAATACTGATGGAGGGGCTTGGCAACTTAGAGTACCGCGGTTATGATTCCGCCGGGGTATCCGTCTTTTCGGAAGGAAAGATCCGCACGGTAAAGGCCCGGGGCCGCCTGCAGAACCTGGCCGACCGGCTGAAAGAGAGCCCTCTGGAGGGCAGCTGCGGCATCGGGCACACCCGTTGGGCCACCCACGGGGAGCCCTCCGACATAAACGCCCACCCCCACGGGACCGAAAAGCTCTCCCTGGTGCACAACGGCATCATCGAGAATTATGTTGAACTGCGGGAAATGTTAAAAGAAAAAGGGTACTCCTTTGTCTCCCAGACCGACACGGAGGTGGCGGCCAAGGTGCTGGACTTCTGCTATGAGGGAGACCCCGCCGCCGCCATCCGCCGGGCCTCCGGCATGATGGAGGGGGCCTTCGCCTTCGGCATCCTGTTTGCCGACCGCCCCGGGGAGATCTACGCCGTCCGCCGGGGGAGCCCGCTCATTGCCGCGCTGAGCCCGGAGGGGAATTTCATCACCTCCGATGTCACTGCCGTGCTGCGGCATACCCGCCGCTACTTTACTTTGGAGCCAGAGGAGATCGTCCGGCTCACCGCGGATTCCGCCGTGGTGTGGGGCGCCGACGGGAAGGAGATCCAGAAAGAGATCCTCACCGCCGACTGGAACGTGGAGCAGGCCCAAAAGGGCGGTTTTCCCCACTTTATGCTCAAGGAGATCTTCGAGCAGCCTCAGGCCCTGGACAGCACCATCCATCCCAGAGTTCACACCGGACTGCCCAGTTTTGCCTCCGACGGCATTCCCGATGGGTTTTTCCGGGATATCGACCGCGTTCAGGTCATCGCCTGCGGCACCGCCATGCACGCCGGCATGGTGGGCCGGATGGTGATCGAAAAACTGGCCCGGCTGCCGGTGGATGTGGATATCGCCTCGGAGTTCCGCTACCGCGACCCCATCCTCACTCCGCGCCATCTGGTGGTGGTGGTGTCCCAGTCCGGTGAGACGGCGGACACCCTGGCCGCTCTGCGCCTGGCCAAAGACCGGGGCTGCCCGGTGCTCGCCATTGTCAACGTGGCCGGCTCCACCATCGCCCGGGAGGCAGACCATGTGCTGTATACCTTTGCCGGCCCGGAGATCGCCGTGGCCAGCACCAAAGCCTATTCGGTGCAGTTAGGGGTCCTTTACCTGATGGGGATCCGCATTGCCCTTGAAAAGGGCCAGGTATCCGAGGAGGAGGCCCGTGCCCTCATTTCCGGGCTGCTGGACACTGTGGAAAAGACCAAAAAATGCCTGGAGATGGCGGAGCCGATCCGGAAGATCGCCGAGACCTACCGGGAGACCGGGAGCCTGTTCTTCATCGGGCGCGGTTTCGACTACCCTCTCTGCTGTGAGGGCTCCCTCAAGCTCAAGGAGATCTCCTACATCCACTGTGAGGCCTACGCCGCCGGGGAGCTCAAGCACGGCACTATCTCCCTCATTACCCCGGGAGTGCCGGTGGTGGCCCTGGCCACCCAGGGAGCCCTGCTGCCCAAAACCCTCAGCAACGTCAAGGAGGTTCGGGCCCGGGGGGCCTCGGTGCTGCTCATCTGCCGGGAGAGCGCCCACCCGGAGGAAGACCTTTTTGCCCACCGCATCTCCCTGCCGGAAGCCGATGACCTGTTTATGCCGCTGCTCTCGGTCATCCCCCTGCAGCTGCTGTCCTACTACGCCGCCGTATGCCGCGGCTGCGACGTGGATAAACCCCGCAATCTGGCAAAATCCGTCACGGTAGAATAAAATGCATAGATCAAAAAGGGAGAAGCCGCAGCTTCTCCCTTTTTGGCTTCTTTACACAAAGCCCCCGCCGTGAAGGGGCGTTCTTACCACGGACGGTCCTCCTCTTTCAGGTCCCGCAAAGCATATTCACAGCACTGGATCACGACCTGATTGAAAGATACCCCTTTTTTGCTCGCCAGTTTCTCCAAATATTCGATCAGCTCGTTGGGCATGCGGATGGTCTTATTGGAGGATTCCCGTTTGACGATCTCAAACATCTTGTCATCCTTTCTTTCCTTTTTGAGCCGCGCCGCTGAAGGATCTTCGGCTGCTACCGGGCGGACGAAGCAGAGGCAAAAGCTTACAGCTTCATTGTAGGATGAAATCGAAATGATTTATACAAGTAAATAATGCCTATAAAATTACTTGCAATATTGATTCTATATGGTTATAATGGAACTTGTTAGTTATCAGGGAGGGGCGAAGGACAAAAAGAAGCTTCGCTGTTTGCTTCTCCGGCCTTATCCGTCCGGAAAGCGGCAAAAAAGGGGAACGGCCTGCCGTTCCCCCTTTTTGCGCATGCAGGTACCCAGGGCTGTCGGCCCGGCCTTTTCCCGGTCAGCGCAGCTCCCGCTCCTTTGCATATTTGTTTTTTGTGGCCTGCCCTCCCCGGATGTGCCGCTCCTGTTTGTTGTGTTCCAGCACCTCTTTGACCTGCTTATAAAGAGGCTGGTTTATTTTTTTCAGCCGTTCGCTGACGTCTTTATGTACCGTGCTCTTTGAAATATGAAATTCCCTGGCCGCACTGCGGACCGTGGCGCCTGTCTCCACAATATAAAGGGCCAGTGTGACCGCCCTTTCCTCCGGCAAACCTTTCAAACTGAAAAACCTCCCCGCCCTCTTGCTTTTACCTTATCTATATGCGCTTTGGCGGGAAGGATATGTTCTTTTTAACGCCGGCCGGCAATTTTGAGAGAATAAAAAGGACAGGGCCTAAGCCCTGTCCTTTTGAAAGCGCATCGCCTCTGCCTCATCAGAACTCCGACTGATAGGGAGCTCCGTGGCCGAAGGAACCGTCCACCATGCAGGCCTTGGCGGAGTATTCCGCCGCCGCCAGCAGGGCGTCCCGGATGATCTGGCCGCGGTCTTCGGCCTTCATGCCGCCCTCTTTGAGGAAGGTATACAGGAAGGCGGAGATAAACGCGTCGCCCGCTCCCATGGTGTCCTTTGCCTTTACCATGTGGGGCGCCTGAGTATAGAAGTCTTTCCCATCGTACAGAGTGGCCCCCTCGGAGCCCCGGGTGGCGATACAGATACGGGAACCCAAGTCGTAGGCCTTCTTCAGGCGGTCTCTCATCTCCTCCACCGTCATATGGCTGCAGGAGAGCAACACAAAATAGGCGTTGGGGCAAACCGCCTCCATAAAGCCGGGCTCGTTGTGGTAAACGGAAAAATCGAAGGAGAGAGGAACCCCGGTGGCCTTGATCTTCGGCAGCTCAGTCTGGATAAAATCCATACCCGCGCCGTCGCTGGAATGGACCAGGTCGAAGGTTTTGATGTACTCCAGGTCCTCCTCGCTGAGGCCTTCATACCCCAGCATATTGCGGATGGCCCACTGCAGAGGATTGCGCTTCTTCTCGCTCTGGAATACGCGGTCCTCGTTGATGACCTTGTAGCGGGCAAACGCGTGGGGGCAGTGGTAGGTGCGGCTGCGGGAACGGTCCACCCCGATCTCGTCCAGGGTGTTTTTGATGTGGTCGGCGACATAATCGTCCCCCATGGGGCCGATAAAGCCGGTCTGAGCGCCCAGCATCTTTGTATTCACCGCGATGTTCATGGCTTGGCCGCCGGGGTACATCATACCCGTCGTCAGGTTTTTATCCACCATATTGTCGCCAATTCCCAAAATTCTGACCATAAATCCACCTCATCGTCATTTGTTTTTTCATCGTTCGGGGCCCTCTGCAGAGAAAAAAGCAAGGGCCTCTTTTAAAGATATCCTATCACACAACCGCCCGCTTGTAAACGAAAAAGCACAATGTTTGCCCTCTTGTATCAAAGGTTTTCCTTTTGTCTGTCCGCCCGATTGCGGCTTTCTCAAGAAAATTTTGTAAATAAACTATGAAGCCTATTGACAGTGTTTTGGATTCGTGCTAAATTGTGTTTAGCACTCAGGAAGTATGAGTGCTAAAACGATAAAACGAGGTGACTGGCTGTGGATATCGGAACCCGAAAACTCCAGATCTTATCAGCCATTGTCGAAGAGTATATCCGCACCGGCGAGCCGGTGGGCTCCAAGCGGGTGGCTCAGCTGCTCAGCTTTCAGGTCTCCCCCGCCACCATCCGCAACGAGATGGCGGTGCTGTTTGACTTAGGGCTTTTAGAGCAGCCCTACACCTCCGCCGGGCGCATCCCCTCCCATCTGGGGTTTCGGGTGTATCTCAACCAGCTGCTGTGCTGCAGCCCCCTCACCGAGGCGGAAAAGGATGAGATCGACGCGCTCTTTAATGTAAAAAACCCCGATCCGGACCGTCTTTTGGAGGATGCGGCCCAGGCCCTGGCCGATTTTACCGGCTGTGCCACCATCTCCGCCACCTCCACTCCCCAGCACATCACCGTCCGCCGGGTGGATGTTATCCCCGTGGCACCCAGGACCGTGATGCTTCTGGTGATTGCGGCCAACGGCGTGATCCGGAGCAAGGTCTGCCGGGTGGATATCACCCTCACACCGGAGGTGCTGGAGTTTTTCTCCAAATTTGCCAACGACCGTTTTGCAGGGCGCTCCCTCCGGGAGATCTCCCTGGGGTATATCGGCTCCGTGGCGGTGGCCCTGGGGGAGTACTCCCGGGTGTTCACCCCGCTGCTGGCCGGGATCTTTGAGCTGTGTAAACAAATCTACGACGGGCAATATTATGTAGGCGGCAACACCAATCTGCTGGCTTACAAGGAATTTTCCGACGTGGCTCACGACCTGCTCACCCTTTTGGAAAAGCGGGACACCTTAAGCGGCCTCGCAGGGCCCGACGGGCAGACCGTCACCGTCACCATCGGCAAGGAGAACGCCCAGTCGGAGCTCTCCAACACCGCCGTGGTGGTGGCAAAATACAACGTGGGGCAGGATGTCTGCGGCGCCATCGGCGTCATCGGCCCGGTGCGGCTGGATTATTCCCGCCTCATCCCCCACCTGGAATATTTCGCCCAGACTCTGGGCAGCCTGCTGACCGACACCATGGAGCAGGATAAGGAATAGATCTTTGCTCCTTCTGATGGAGACGACAAAAACAGCGGCCCTGGGCCGCATCTTGGAAAGGGGTACTTAAATTGTCAGAGAAAAAGAAAAAAACCGCCGCGGATACCCCGGCTGAAAACACCGCTCCCGCACAGGAAGCCGCCGAGACCCGGGAAGCGCCCGCGGAGGACTCTGCCGCAGAAAACATCGGGGAAGAGCTGGAACAGCTGCAGAAACAGCTGGACAGCGCCAACGACAAGCTGCTGCGCACCCTGGCGGAGTACGACAACTACCGCAAGCGCTCCGCAAAGGAAAAGGAGACCATCTACCCCGAGGCCAAGTGCGACGTAGCCGCAAAGATCCTGCCGGTGCTCGACAACTTCGAGCGGGCACTCGCCGCCCCGTGCCAGGACCCGGACTTTAAAAAAGGCGTGGAGATGATCTTTCACTCCCTCGTCGCAGCGCTCACCTCCGTGGGGGTGGAGGAGATCCCCAGCGAGGGCGAGGTTTTTGACCCCAACCTGCACAACGCAGTGATGCACGTGGAGGATGACTCCCTGAAGGAAAACATTATTGCGGAAGTCTTTCAGAAGGGCTACCGCCTGGGGGACCGGGTGATCCGCCACGCTATGGTAAAGGTGGCAAACTGAGTTTTCCCGCGCGAAGGCGCTTTTATATGAATTAAACTGCAGATACAGGCATCCGGGGTATTCCGGAAACGTTTAGAGGAGGAATCTATTATGGGAAAAATTATCGGCATTGACTTAGGAACTACCAACTCCTGCGTAGCGGTGATGGAGGGCGGAGAGCCCGTCGTCATCCCAAACCCCGAGGGCGCCAGGACCACCCCCTCCGTGGTGGCCTTCGGCAAAAACGGCGAGCGCATGATCGGCCAGGTGGCAAAACGCCAGGCCATCACCAACCCCGACCGCACCATCGCCTCCATCAAGCGGCAGATGGGCACTGCCCACACCGTGACGGTAGATGGGAAATCCTACACTCCGCAGGAGATCTCCGCCATGATCCTCACCAAGCTCAAAGAGGATGCGGAGAGCTACCTGGGCGAAAAGGTCACTGAGGCGGTCATCACCGTTCCCGCCTACTTTACCGACGCCCAGCGCCAGGCCACCAAGGACGCCGGCAAGATCGCCGGCCTCGACGTAAAGCGCATCATCAACGAGCCTACCGCCGCGGCCCTGGCCTACGGCGTGGACAAAGAACAGGACCAGAAGGTCATGGTGTATGACCTGGGCGGCGGCACCTTCGATGTCTCCATTATCGAGATGGGCGACGGCGTGCAGGAGGTTCTGGCCACCGCGGGTAACAACCACCTGGGCGGCGACGATTTCGACGAGCGTGTCATCAAATACCTGGCCGACGAGTTTAAAAAAGACAGCGGCATTGACCTGACCGGCGACAAGATGGCCATGCAGCGGCTGAAGGAAGCCGCCGAAAAAGCCAAGATCGAGCTCTCCGGCATGACCACCGCCAACATCAACCTCCCCTTCATCACCGCGGACGCCACCGGCCCCAAGCACCTGGATATCACCCTCACCCGGGCGAAGTTCAACGAGCTGACCGCCGACCTGGTGGAGGCCACCATGGGCCCGGTCCGTCAGGCCCTCTCCGACTCCGGCCTCTCCGCTTCCCAGCTGGATAAGATCCTTCTGGTGGGCGGTTCCTCCCGTATCCCCGCGGTGCAGGATGCGGTCAAGGGCATTACCGGCAAAGATCCCTTCAAGGGCATCAACCCCGATGAGTGCGTCGCCATCGGCGCTTCCATCCAGGGCGGTGTCCTGGGCGGCGAGGTAAAGGGCCTGCTGCTTCTGGACGTAACGCCTCTGTCCCTGGGCCTGGAGACCCTGGGCGGCGTCTTCACCAAGATCATCGACCGCAACACCACCATCCCCACCAAAAAGTCTCAGATCTTCTCCACCGCCGCCGACGGCCAGAGCTCCGTTGAGGTGCATGTGCTGCAGGGCGAGCGCGAGATGGCCAAGGACAACAAGACCCTGGGCCTCTTCCGCCTGGACGGCATCCCCGCCGCCCCCCGCGGCGTGCCGCAGATCGAAGTGACCTTTGACATCGACGCCAACGGCATCGTCCACGTATCCGCCAAGGATCTGGGCACCGGCAAGGAGCAGAACATCACCATCACCTCCTCCACCAGCATGTCCAAGGACGATGTGGAAAAAGCCGTGAAGGAAGCGGAGAAATACGCCGCAGAGGACAAAAAGCGCCGCGAGGAGATCGACATCCGCAACAGTGCCGACCAGATCGTCTACCAGTCGGAAAAGACCATTGCCGACCTGGGCGATAAGATCGACTCCGCCGACAAGAGCGACCTTGAGGCGAAGATCAACGCCCTGAAAGAGGCGCTGAAAGGCACCGACGCCGACGCCATCAAGGCAAAACAGGAGGATCTGCAGAAGAAGTTCTATGAAGTCTCCTCCAAAGTCTATCAGCAGAACGCTCCCCAGGGCGACCCCAACATGGGCGGCGCCGGGCAGCAGCAGGCCGGCCCCACCCCCGGACAGGACGGGTACGTGGACGCCGATTACAAGGACGCGGACGAGAAATAAATTTTAACTCAGGCTCCCATCGGCGGGAGGCGGGTCTCCGCCTCCCGCTCTTGCGGGCTGACAGGAGTTTTCCGGCGGTCCCATCCGGCGCTTTTACCGTGTATGCAGCGGCCGCGCACGACATCAATTCTAAGGGTAGGGTGATCCACATTGCCTGATAAAAGAGATTATTACGAAGTTCTGGGCGTCCAGAAGGGATGCTCCGACGACGAGCTGAAAAAGGCTTACCGCAAGCTGGCAAAGCAGTATCATCCGGACCTTAACCCCGGTGACCAGGAAGCGGAGGCCAAGTTTAAAGAGGTAAATGAAGCCTATGAGGTCCTCTCCGACAGCGCCAAGCGAGCCCGGTATGACCAGTTCGGCCACGCGGGGGTAGACCCCTCCTACGGGGCCGGCGGCGGGCCCGGGGGCGCCGGCTTTGAGGGATTCGATATGGGCGATATCTTTGATTCCTTCTTTGGCGGCGGTTTCGGCGGTTTTGGCGGCGGCACCCGCGCCCGGAACCCCAATGGCCCCATCCGCGGCAACGACGTGAACATCAACCTGACCATCTCCTTTATGGAGGCTGCCAAAGGCTGCCAGAAGGAGATCACCTTTCAGCGCCTGGAACGCTGTGACACCTGCGGCGGCACCGGCGCGGCGGCGGGCACCTCTCCGGAGACCTGCCCGGACTGCCACGGCACCGGACAGGTGCGGGTACAGCAGCGCACCCCCTTCGGCGTCATCCAGACCACCCGCGCCTGCCAGCGCTGCGGCGGCAAGGGCAAGGTCATCAAGACCCCCTGCACCTCCTGCAACGGCATGGGCAGGCTGCGCTACACCCGCAAAAAGACGGTGGATATCCCCGCCGGCATCGACGACCGCCAGACCTTCACCATTCCCGGGGAGGGCGACCACGGCATAAACTCCGGCCCTTCCGGGAACCTCAATGTCACCGTTTCGGTGCGGCCGGACCCGCTCTTTGAACGCGACGGCTTCAACATCCTGTGCGAGGTTCCCCTCACCTTTGTGCAGGCCGCCCTCGGCGACGAGGTGGTGGTCCCCACCATCGACGGAAAGGTAAAGTACACCGTGCCGGAGGGTACTCAGCCCGGAACCGTGTTCCGCCTGCGCAACAAGGGCATTCCCTATGTAAACGGACGCGGCCGGGGAGACCAGTACGTCACCGTAGTGCTGGAAGTCCCCAAAAACCTCGACCGGCGGCAAAAGCAGGCCCTGCGGGACTTTGAAGCCGCCACAAGCGAAAAAAATTACGAAAAGCGCAAAAGTTTTTTCGATAAGCTGAAGGACGCCATCAGCGGCGAGGATAAGTGATCTTCCCGCGGCTTTCCTTCCCCCGCCCCAGGAGGGCGCTTCCATTCCCCATTTCCTCTTCGGCAGCCCCTGGGCGCCCATCCGGCGCCTGGGGGTTGTTTTGTTTTATTTTCCGTTTATAATATGAATAGAACCCGTCCATATCCGGGCGGAAAATGAGAACAGGAGGACAGCCATGAACTGGACCGAGCTCTCCGTTTACACCACCACCGCCGGCATCGACCCGGTGGCCGGCATCCTGCTCACCGCAGGCCTTTCCGGCTATGTGGTAGAGGACGCCAACGATTTTAACGAGTTTTTGGAGAATACCACCGTCCACTGGGACTACGTGGAGGAATCCCTGATGCGGCTGAAGGACTGCGAGACCTGCGTCAAAGGCTACCTGCCGGAGAACGCCCAGGGGGCGGAGATGCTGCGGGAGATCCGCGCTTCCATCGCCCGCCTGCGGAAGGAAGACACCGCCGGCGCTTTTGGGCGGCTGGAGATCCTCTGCGGCAACCTGCGGGAGGAGGACTGGGAAAACAACTGGAAGCAGTACTACAAGCCCACCCGGGTAGGGGAACGCCTTGTGGTCGTGCCCTCCTGGGAGGAATACGCCCCCGCGCCGGAGGATGTGGTGCTCACCCTGGACCCCGGCATGGCCTTCGGCACCGGCACCCACGACACCACCCGCCTCTGCCTTGCCCTGCTGGAGCAGGCGGTAAAGCCGGGCTGCACCGTGCTGGATGTGGGCTGCGGCAGCGGCATCCTGGCTGTGGCCTCCCTGCTGCTGGGCGCCTCCTCCGCCGTGGGAGTGGACATCGACGAGCTGGCGGTGAAGATCGCCGGGGAAAACGCCGCCCTCAACGGCGTGGAGGAAAAGGTCTCCTTCCTCTGCGGAGACCTGACCGATAAGGTCTCCGGCAGCTACGACGTCATCTGCGCCAACATCGTGGCCGACGTCATCAAGCGTCTCGCCCCGGATATCCCCCGCTTCTTAAAGCCGGACGGGGTCTTTCTGGCCTCCGGCATTATTGACGAACGGGCGGACGAAGTAGCCTCCGCCATCGAGGCCGCCGGCCTTTCCATTGCGGAAAAGAAGATCTCCGGCGGCTGGGCGGCCCTGCTGTGCCGCCCGGCGCGGTGACCCTGCGGAAAGGAGTTTTGTCATGCCCCGTTTCTTCCTTCCCTTCTCCCCCGGCGGCACCGTGACGGTCACCGGGGAGGACGCCCGGCACATCGGGTTTTCCCTGCGCATGGCGGTGGGGGACCCGGTCACCTTCTGCGGGCCGGACGGCACAGAATATCAGTGTGTCATCACCGCCATGGACCGGGATTCCGTCACCGCGGCGGTACAGCAGAGCGGCCCCTCCCGGGCGGAGCCCTCAGTGGAGCTGCGGCTCTACCAGGCCCTGCCCAAGGGGGATAAGATGGAGACCATCATCCAAAAGGCGGTGGAGCTGGGCGTCCGGGAGATCACTCCCGTCATGACCCGACGCTGCGTCTCCCGCCCGGACATCCGCTCCATGGAAAAAAAGCTCCAGCGCTACCAGAAGATCGCCGAGGAGGCCGCCAAGCAGTCCGGCCGGGGGCGTATCCCCCGGGTGGCGCCGCTGCTCTCCTTCGAAGCGGCGGTGGAGGAGCTCGCTGCCCTTCCCCTCTCTCTCCTCTTTTACGAAGGCGGAGGGGAGGCCCTGTGCCGCCTGCTGAAGGAGCCTGTGCCCACCATCGGCCTTTTTGTGGGCGCGGAAGGGGGCTTTGACCCGGAGGAGGTTTCCCTTGCCCGGGAGGCCGGGTTGCGCGCCGCCACCCTGGGCCCACGCATCCTGCGCTGTGAAACCGCGCCGCTGTGCGCCCTCTCCGCCATTTTGTATGCCACAGGCAACCTGTAAAAAAACGCCCTGGGCGAAAGGAGGCTCCGCTGTGAAAAAAGCCCTGTCCCGCGCAGGCTCCGTTTTCTTCCCTTTTCTGCTCATCTTCTGCATCCTTGCCAGCGGCACCCTGCTTGCCATGCAGAGTACCTCCCACGGCAGGGAGCCCGCCGTGCTTCAGATCATCAACAGCACCGACGTGGCGCTGGAGAGCGCCAACCACACCCTGCTGCAAAAGCACACCTATACCGCCCTTTGGAAGTTCGGCGTGGCTTTTCTGCAGGCTGCCATCGACTTTGAGTTTATCCCGCAGTTTCACTGGCAGAGCCTGTGGGAGGTCCTCCAGGCCCTTCCCCCGGAGGATGAGCTGCGGGTGAGCGGCTTTACGGTGGAGGCAAAGTCCCTTCAGATCCACTGTACCGCTTCCGGCCCGGAGGCCCGCAGCCGCTTTTGTTTTGCCCTGCAGAACAGCCGCCATCTCTCCCGCGTGTCGGTCACGGAGTATCTCAACCACGACGGCGATATCGTCTTTACCGTTTCCTGTACCCCCATCAAAGGCCCGGATCTGCCGCTGTAGTGCTTAAAGAGAGAATTTTGTGAATACTCAAAAAAACGGTGCCGTTTGGAGATTTTTTGCGCTTTAGTTTGTATAACATGCCCTCTTTACAGTTGCGATTTTTTTGCATATAATATATTGTGCCGGAATAAGTGGTGGAGTCTGTCATAGAATGCCGTGGGTGTTCTATTTATTCCCGGTAGCGTATGAAGCGCGGGGCGCCCCGCGGCTTTATGGGCTCTGCTTCCCTAAAAGCATCAGACAGAACTTCCCATTTGAAGTTCTGTCTTTTTTTGTGCCGCGGACATGTTACAGGAAGCACTTGACCTTGGAATGCTACGCACGGACTTCCCCTTCCTTATTCCCACTATTTTACGTTTGGGAAAGGTTGGTTCTTCCTATGGAGTCACAGCTTCCGCTCATTTATGGGCTTTCTTTTCTTGCGGCGGCACTGACGTTTGCCTTCGCCGTCTATCTCTACCTCTGGGTAAAAAGGCAAAAAACCCAAAATGCAAAAATTATTGAGGTCGCCGCTCTGATCAAAAACGGCGCCAACACCTTTATGCGCCGGGAATATAAAATTCTGGCTGTCTTTGCGGGGGTCGCTGCCCTTTTGATCCTGATCCTTCTTCCCCAGCCCATCTGGAAGGGCCGTTTTTCTGAAAATCTTTCCATGGCGCTCGCTTACCTGATGGGCACGGCCCTGTCTGCCGTGGCCGGTAAGATCGGCATTTTGGTGGCCACCCACGCCAACTCCCGCACAGCGGAGGCCACCCGCCATGGTATCAAGCCCGCCTTTCTCATCGGGTTCCGCGGCGGCTCTATCATGGGCCTTACGGTGGTGGGCTTTTCCCTGGTTGGGCGTCGCGGCGGTGCTGCTCCTTACCGGGGATTCCACCATCCTGCTGGGCTTCTCCTTCGGCGCCAGCTCGCTGTCCCTGTTCATGTCCAATTCCGGCGGGCTGTGGGATAATTCCAAAAAATATATCGAATCCGGCCACGAGGGCGGCAAGGGCAGCGACGCCCACAAGGCCGCCGTGGTGGGTGACACCGTGGGAGATCCCTTTAAAGATACCGCCGGTCCTTCCATCAACACGCAGATCACCGTGGTATCTTCCCTGATGTCCGCCCTGTTTGTGGCGTTTTCCCTCTTTGGCTGATTTTGAAGGCCTCCTCCGGCCGATACAACCGGGTTTCTGTTTTGAAAGGCGCCTGTACCCCTCCGGTACAGGCGCCTTTCCCGTTATTTTCAGGCCAAACCGCCTGTTCGCCTCCGGCTTTTTCCGGCGGGCAGCTACAGAGGGAGCCGCACGCCGAAATGCCCTCCCTGTCACAGGGAGGGCATTTCCAAAACAGCCTCAAAGCAGAGCTTCAGCGCCAGCGGAAAGGACTGAAGCCCCCAGTTTCTGTCGTCATGGGCTTCCACATTCGCTAAGGTATCCGCCGTAAAGAGGGTCTGACCGAACTCCGCCCCTCTGAACCGCGCGCATGCGGCCAGCGCCGAGCATTCCATCTCCACAACGTCAAAGCCCTCCGCTTTCCGGTACTGCACCATATCCTTTGTCTCTCTGAAGAAGCCGTCCGTCGTCCATGTTTTGCCGCGCCGGCAGGGAACCCCATTTTTTGCAAGGGCCCTTTCGATGGCCGCGGCGGCGTCCTCGTCCAGCCGGACGGTCCTGGATGGCGGAAGGTAATGGTAGGAGGTCCCTTCGCACCGCAGCGCCTCTGTGGGAACGATAAATTCATTTTCCCGCAGGTCGGAGATGGCGCCGCAGGTCCCCGCCGATATGACCTGCCGGACGCCGTACCCGATCAAAAAATCCAGCAGCTGTACAGCGGCAGCGGCCCCGACCGGGGCCTGGCAAAAACAGACCTCTTCGCTTTGATAGCGCGTTTTGTAAATGGGGTAGATTTTCGTCGCGCTGATAAATTCCCCGATCTTTCCGCACCGGTTTTCCTTTGCAAAGGTCTCTACCTCATCCGCCAAAAAAGGAAACACGGCCTTTGGGGGAAAGGCGTAGAGCCCCTTTCTGTCCGGCATGATAATGGCTTTTGGGCTGTTGTCGTATTCCAAAATTGGGATATCGCTTTTTTGAAGACTCATGGCTGCCCTCCCTCATTTGATCCAACCGTTTTCTTTCGGGCTCCCGTTTTATTACCCTTTGTATTACCCATGTGAAATATTCTGAGTTTCCACACTTTCCACCATGTTTTCAACATTTAATTCCTTAATGTTTAAAAGATGCAGAGATTTTCCACATGTTTTACAGGAAAACAGCAGAAATCCCCAT
>JALELV010000017.1 GCA_022768545.1 Oscillospiraceae bacterium | reverse complement strand
CATATCTTTATAGATCCGGTCCGTCCGACAGGATGCGCCATGATCTTTGTGGAGGAGGGATCCGGACAGAACCAGATCGTCATTTCCGGCGGCGCCTGCGAAGCTTTTACCTCCCGCGAGGCCGCACTCACCCTGCCGCTTTTGGATGAGTGCGGCCTCCTGCTCACCCAGCTGGAGACAAACTCCGAGCCGATAGAGGCGCTGCTCAGGGCGGCAAGGGAAAAAGGGGTGTTTACGGTTTTGGACCCGGCTCCCGCCCGGTCAGTATCGGAGGAGCTTCTCTCCTGCGTAGATCTCATCACCCCCAACGAGACGGAGGCAGAGGTCCTGAGCGGGGTACGCGTGGAGAGCCGTGAAAACGCCGCTTTGGCCGCCCGGGAGCTGATGCGCCGCGGCGTGAAAAATGCCGTCATCACCATGGGAAGCGCCGGAGCGCTGCTCTGCACCCCCCAGGGGGAGGAATGGATCCCCTCGGTCAGCTGTGGTGCGGCGGAGGACACCACCGGCGCCGGTGACGCCTTTACCGGGGCCATGGCAGCCGCCCTGGCCGAGGGGTGCTCCCTTCCAGACGCGGCCCGGTTCGGCGCGGCAGCGGCGGGGATCGCCGTGACGCGCCGGGGAACGGCGTCTGCCATGGCTTTCCGACACGAGATCGACCGGGAACTCTCCCGGGCCTTTCCGCGATAAAAAGGAGGATGCTCTATGGAAAAAAGTGAAATTTATGCCCGCGTGGACCACACCCTGCTTTCCCCCTGTGCCGTTTGGGAGCAGATAGAAGCCCTGTGCGAGGAGGCGCTTCAGTTCCACACAGCGTCTGTCTGTATCCCCCCTTCTTATGTGGAGCGGGCCACCCAGCGCTATGGGGACAGGCTCAAGATATGCACGGTGGTTGGGTTCCCTCTGGGTTACAGTACCACGGCATGCAAGACGGCGGAAACGGCGGAGGCCGTCGCCAACGGCGCGGACGAGATCGATATGGTGATAAACTTGGGCGATGTAAAAAGCGGGGCGTTTTCCGCTGTTGCCCGGGAGATTGCGGCTGTCAAAAAGGCCGCAGGCGGGCGCACGCTCAAGGTGATCGTGGAAACCTGCTACCTCACCAGAGAAGAGAAAATGGCCCTGTGCCACTGCGTCACCGAAAGCGGCGCCGATTACATCAAAACCTCCACGGGCTTTGGAAGCTCCGGAGCGGCGATGGAGGATATTGAGCTGTTTCGGCAGCATATCGGCCCCAAGGTGAAGATCAAGGCCGCCGGAGGTATCCGCACTGCGGCGGACATGGAGGCTTTTTTGAAGGCGGGCTGCAGCCGCATCGGCACAAGCTCCGCGGTAAAAGCTTTGGGCTGATCAAAATACAAATCATCTCAAAAGGTCCCCGGTCTGAGCACAGACCGGGGACTTTTTTTTTCTCTGTATTTGAGGGGCTGCCCGGCGCTGCACGCGCTTTGACAGGGCCATTTTATGAAAGGACCTTTTTAAACGGTGATCACCCATGGCAAGCTATTTTGCTTTACAGCAATAAAATGGCTTTGCCATGAGAAAAACCGCCTTTTTTACATTCCCTGTGGGTTTTTGACGGTAAAGTTCCAGCCGTCGGCGCACATCTTTTCAATGCCGTATTCCGCCTGCCAATGCAAAAGCTCCCGGGCTTTTCCGGTTTCTGCGTAGCAGGTGGCGATGTCGCCGGGGCGCCGGGGCGCAATGACATAGGGCACAGAACGGCCGGAGGCTTTTTCAAAGGCAGAGACGATCTCCAGCACGCTGGTGCCTTTCCCGGTGCCAAGGTTGATCGGCTCCGCGCCGGGATGAGATCCGGCGTAGTCCAGGGCGGCAATATGCCCCCGGGCAAGGTCCACCACATGGACGTAGTCCCGTACGCCGGTGCCGTCCGGGGTGTCATAATCGTCCCCAAAGACACTGAGATGATCGAGCTTGCCCAGAGCCACCTGAGAGACATATGGCAGAAGGTTGTTGGGGATGCCGTTGGGGTTTTCCCCAAGCAGACCGCTTTCATGGGCGCCGATGGGGTTAAAGTACCGCAGCAGTACGGCGCTCCACTCAGGGTCGGCCCGGCAGAGATCGGTGAGGATCTGCTCGATCATCACCTTGGTGTAACCGTAAGGGTTGGTGGCAGAGGTGGGGTATTCTTCCCTGTAAGGCACAGGGTTGTTCATACCGTAAACTGTAGCGGAGGAAGAAAACACAATTTTTTTGCAGCCTGCTTTCCGCATGGCGCGAAGCAGCTCCAGAGTGCCTCCGATATTGTTGTGGTAATATTCCAGCGGCTTTGCCACCGATTCCCCCACCGCTTTTAAGCCTGCAAAATGGATCACCGCGTCGACATCGTTTTCCTCAAATATTCGGCACATGGCGCCTAAGTCGAGCATATCCGCCTCATAAAAGGCCATCTCTTTTGCGGCGACCTTTTCGATACGCCGGATCGCTTCAGGTTTGGAATTGACAAAGTTGTCCATCCCCACCACTTCATATCCGGCCAAAAGTAGTTCCACGCAGGTGTGGCTGCCGATATAGCCGGCGGCCCCGGTTACTAAAACAGTTTTCATTTTCAAAAATCCTCCCTTTTACCAGCCTTATCGGCTTTATTTATATCGGAAAGCGAACAGAAACTGCCTGTCCGCAGAACCGGACGTTTTCAGACAATGAGCCGTGTATGGATACGACGCGATGGCGGATGAAAAGACCAATAACAGTGTACCGTATTTTGAAGCTTTTCACAATATCCGCATCAAAAAAGCCTGCGTATAGAAAGCGTTTCCTCCCTCCCTGCCGCTGCGGATAAGACAGCCGGAACACATCGCAGTGTGTTGGTCATATGATGAAACAGGCAGAAATGCCAAAAAACAGAAAGGACCGTGGCCTATGTACAACCAGACGGAACCCTGCACCCTGTGGCAGAGGGCAGGATATGCATATGTGCCGGAGCAGAAGCTTGAAAAGCTCTACCCTCCGGAGGTCGCCATCTGCGAGGGAACGATCTTTCCCGAGCTGAATATTACCATAGACGAGTATACAAGGGGGATTTACTGTGGCAAATAACTGCGGATGCAAAACCATGCGCTCCGCTTATCCTTCTGCGGCCAGAACGTACGAGCGGGAAAAAGCCGCTATTCAAAGCGAAGCTTACTGCGGCTGCGTCTTGATGCAGAAGCTGATGACAGCCGACTTCTATCTTCAGGATCTGAAGCTTTATCTGGATACCCACCCCTGTGACGAAAAGGCCCTGTGCCTGTACCGCAAGACGGCTAAGCTGGTGCGGGAATACCGTGAAGCCTTTGAAAACGAAAATTTTCCGCTGGTAGAGACCAGCGCCGGGCAGTGTGAACACACCTGGGATTGGCTGGAAGGCTCCTGGCCCCCCGCAAGATTGTGAGGTGAGACAGCATGTTTATATTTGAAAAAAGAACGCAGATCCCTGTTAATATCAAAAACCGAAACCCTAAACTAGCCGGGATCATTTTAGAACAGTACGGCGGCCCGGACGGGGAAATGAGCGCTTCCCTGCGGTATCTTTCCCAGCGCTTCTCCATGAAGGATGAGAAAGGGTGCGCGCTGCTTACGGACATTGGCACGGAGGAGTTGGCTCATTTGGAGATCGTGGGTTCGGTGGTCAGCCAGCTGACCGACGGCTCCGGCGCGAAGGAGTTTGACCGCTATGGAAAAGCAGACTACTACGTAAACCACGCCAACGCCGTATATGCGGCCAATGCCGCCGGTGTTCCCTTCAATGCCGCTTATTTCCAGTCCAAAGCAGACCCCATCGCCGACCTGGTGGAGGATCTGGCCGCAGAGCAAAAGGCAAGAGCTACCTATGATAACATCCTGCGCCTCTCCGACGACCCGGACGTAAACGCGGTAATGAAATTCTTAAGGGCACGGGAAGTCGTGCATTTTCAGCGCTTCGGCGAACTTTTAAACCACTATCAGGAGCAGATCTGCCGGTAACAGCGGCTTTAAAGATCCGGCCTTCCCCACAAGGGGAAAGGCCGGATCTTTGTTTTTTCACATCAGCGGAGCAAATACCCGAAGGATGGAACGCCCCAATTTTTGATACCATTTGACCCCACGGCACTGTTCCAGGGTGATCTCCCCGCTTTTTTCCATCGTGCGGATAAAGTCGTCCCGAATATCGGCGATGCTGTCGGTCCCATAGAGCCATACGGCGCATTCAAAATGCAGGTACAGGCTGCGGTAATCCAGGTTGATGGTCCCAACCACCCCGTACAGGTCGTCCGATACAAAGGTTTTTGCATGGATGAAGCCGGGCGTATACTCGTAAATCTTTACCCCCGCCTCCACCAGCACCTCGTAATAGGCCCGGGTGACGGCATGGACATACCATTTGTCAGCCACATGTGGGGTGATGATGCGCACATCCACGCCGGACTTGGCCGCATTTTTCAGCGCATTGACCATTTCGCTGCTGATGATCAGGTACGGCGTGGTGATATAAAGGTAGCGTTCCGCTTTGTTGATCAGATTGAGATAGACGTTTTCCCCCACCGGTTCTCCGTCCAGCGGGCTGTCGGTAAAAGGCTGCACAAAGCCTTTGGCCTGAGCGGGAACCGGCTGATACCGGGCACTGAAAAATTGGCTGTAATCCTCCGAAACCTCTTTGACAAAATCCCAGATCGAAAGGAACATGACCGTCAGGCTCCACACGGCCTCTCCCTTAAGCAGGATGGCGGTATCCTTCCAATGTCCATGTTTTTCGATGGCGTTGATGTATTCATCTGCCAGATTAACTCCCCCGGTGAAGCCTACACAGCCGTCGATCACACAAATCTTTCTGTGATCCCGGTTGTTGAGCTTCATGGAGAGCACCGGGATAAAGGGATTAAAGGCGCAGCTTGCAATGCCGTAACTTTCCAGTTCTTTCCAGTATCGTGCGGGCAGGGTCATGAGGGAGCCCATGTCGTCATACATGACACGGACATCCAGGCCCTGGGCGGCCTTCTCCTTCAGGATATCGAGAATGGTGTTCCACATGACCCCTTCTTGGATGATAAAGTATTCCAGAAAAATATAGTGCTGTGCTTTTTTAAGTTCCTCCACCATACGCTCAAATTTGAGCTCGCCTGTGGGAAGGTATTCTGTGTAGGTGTTTTGAAACGGCGGGCAGTGAGCGTAATTTTGTATGTATTTTGCCTGGGAGACGGCCCGGGGCTCGCCCTCCTCTTTCAGCTGGTCAATTGCAGAGACGGAATCCTTGATCTTATCAAAATTGCTCTTTACTATTTTCATTTTCTTCTGCTGTCGAAGGCTGAGCCGGTTGGTTCCAAACAGAAGATAAAACAGCCCTCCAAAAAGAGGAAACAGCAGAAGGGGGACCAGCCACGCTATCTTATAGGCAGGGTCGCTCTTGTTGTTGATGATATGAAGAAAGACCACCAGGCTGATCAGGATACAAAACGCATAAAAATAGACAAAATAGTTTCGGAAATATAAGATCATCCCCACCAAAGCCGCGGCCTGTACAAGAAGCAGCAAAGCCACGATCACTACGCGGTGAAACAGAAACTGAAAAACTTTTTTCACGGTATCCCTGCCTTTCTCCATTCTTGCAGAACACAGATTTTGAGAGCTACAGAAGCTTTTGGGCAGGCAACTTCTTTTCCGAAAGCCGCTTGGAGGTCTCCTGCTTTAAAAGGGTGTATAAAACCGAGAAGGCCGGTACCATCACCAGCATCCCGACCACGCCGAAGGCACTACCGCCCACGGTGACCGCGGTCAGCACCCAGATGCCGGGCAGGCCGATGGATGAGCCCACTACTTTGGGGTAGATCAGATTTCCCTCGATCTGCTGAAGGACCAAAAACAATATGACAAACCAGAGGGCCTGCACCGGGTTTCCCACCAACATCAGCAGCGCCCCCACCGCAAGGCCGATAAACGCTCCAAAGATGGGGATCAGCGCCGTCACTGTGATAAGTGCAGACACCATCAGCGCATAGGGGAAGCGGAACAGGCTCATGGAGACAAAGAACATCAGCCCAAGAATCAGCGCCTCCACACACTGACCTGTGATGAATTTGAAAAACGTTTTATAGGCAAGGGAGCATACCTCCAGGAACCGGTCGGCGCGGCGCTCCTTCAAAAAAGCGTAGAGCCCCCTTTTGACCTGCCGGGCCAGGGTCTCCTTCTGCAGCAGGACATAGACGGCAAAGATAAACCCCAGCACCGCCGAAGTGACGCCGCTGAACACAGAGCCGATCGCGCTGACGGTGGAGCCCACCATATCCCCCAGGCCGGACTGCAGAAACGTAAAGGTACTTTGAAAAATGCTTTTCCAGTCAAAGCTCAGGTTTTGTACATACTCCACTACCTCTGGAAACCGGGCCAGCGTTTTTTCGCTCCACTGCTGGGTCCTGGCAAGGAAACCCGGGAAGGCAGCGCGAACAGTGTCAAACGTGCGCCCAAGCTCTGGGATGACCAGAAACAGCACAATACCCAGCGCCGCCAGCACCAGCAGCACCGTTACGACTAGACTGAGCACGCGGAGCAGCTTTCCCGCCTTTTTCCGTTTGGCAAGGCGGCACAGGCCACGCTCCACGGCCTGCATGGGCACGTTTAACACAAAGGCGATACAAAGGCCCAGAATGAACGGGAAGATCAGCGCAAGCCCCCAGCCCAGAAAGGAGCGGACCACCTCCAGGTGGTTCAGCCCCCACAGCAGCAGAATAGCTCCGCCCAAGAGCAGCGCCAGTTTTTTCATATTTTCACGGGTCAGTTCCAAAACGGCATCCCTCTCCTTCCGAAAGCTGCCCGGTCCGCATCCTTTTTTCTCTTTTGGAAGCTTTTACCGGCGTACCACAGCTCCTTTGCAATTATCATGTATTATAACAAAAGTGTGGACAAAATACCAGCCTTTTCCCCAAAGCGCACCTAAAAAAGCCCGAAACAGCTTTTTAGCTGTTTCGGGCTGCCGGGCTTAAAGCACGTTCCAGATCTCCTCCGCATACTGGCGGATGGTGCGGTCGCTGGAAAAAACCCCGGCGCTTGAGGTATTGATGAGGCATTTTCGGGCAAAAGCCTCCCGGTCCCCCCAGTCCCGGTTGGCGCGCAGCTTTGCCTCGCAGTAGGGGATAAAATCAAGCAGCAGATAATAGTGGTCCGGCTTATGCCAGGAGGCGCCTTTCAGCAGGGCGTCGTAGAGCTCGCGGAACATTCCCGTCCCGCCGTCATCCACCGTGCCGTCGATGAGGGTATCCACCACCCGGCGGATACGGGGCGTCTTTTCGTAAAGCTCTTTGGCGCAGTAGGTATCGGCGATCTTTTCAATATCCTCCACGGTGGCTCCAAAAATATAGTTGTTCTCAGGCCCCGCCTGCTCCACGATCTCTACATTGGCCCCGTCCAGGGTGCCCAGGGTGACGGCGCCGTTTAACATAAACTTCATGTTGCCGGTGCCGGAGGCTTCGGTGCCCGCGGGGGAGATCTGCTCCGAGATATCTGCCGCGGGGATAAGCTTCTCCGCGTAGGACACGTCGTAGTTCTGTACAAACAGCACCTGCATCTTCCCGGACACATCCGGGTCGCCGTTTACCAGGGCGGCAATCTCGTTGATATACTTGATGATGGCCTTGGCGCGGTAGTAGCCAGGGGCGGCCTTTGCCCCGAACAAAAAGACCGTGGGATGAAACCCCTGCAAGGCCCCTGCCTTTAGGGAAAAGTAGATATCCAGAATGGAAAATGCGGCCAAAAGCTGACGCTTGTACTCGTGCAGGCGCTTGATCTGAATATCAAACACCGCGTCCGGGCTGATGCTCACCCCTTCCCGCTGTTCGATATACCGGCAGAGCTGACGCTTTTTCTCAGCTTTTACCTCCATGAACTCCCGGATGGCGGCGGGGTCGTCACAGAAAGGCCGCAGCCGCCTCAGCTGTTCCAGGTCGGTAATCCACCCTTCCCCGATGCGCCGGGTGATCAGGGCGGAAAGCTCCGGATTGCACAGGGCCAGCCACCGGCGCGGAGTGATGCCGTTGGTCTTGTTGTTGAAGCGCTCCGGATACAGGGCATACCATTCCCTCAGAGCACTCCTTTTAAGGAGATCGGTGTGGATGCGGGCCACGCCGTTGATGGAATGGGAGGCGTAGATGGCAAGACGCGCCATATGCACCTGCCCACCGCTGATGATGTCAAGGCGGGAGGTATCCGCTATGCCGCGGCGCTTCATCTCCCGCCGCAGGCCATTTTGGATGGCCACCACATAGGGGTAGAGCTCCGGCAGAACCTTTTGGAACAGGGGAACGTCCCACCGCTCAAGGGCTTCCGCCATGACAGTGTGGTTTGTGTAGGCGAAGGTGTCCCGAACGATGGGAAACGCCTCCTCATAGCTCATGCAGCAGGAACTCATCAGGATGCGCAGCAGCTCCGGAACAGCGCAGACCGGATGGGTGTCGTTGAGCTGGATGGCGAAGGCTTGCGCAAAGCCGGAAAAATCCTCTCCGTGCTCTCTGCGGTAGGCTTTTATCACACTTTGCAGAGACGCGCTGGAAAAGAAATACTGTTGTTTTAAACGCAAAGCCTTTCCCTCGTCGGTGTCATCATTGGGATAAAGCACTGCAGAGATGCGCCGGGCGCGGTTCCCTTCCTCCAGCGCTTCGTCGTAATGCTGACGGTTAAAGAGGTCAAAATCAAACCCGTGCAGGGGCTCAGCCTGCCACAGGCGGAGCGTGCGGACCGTTTTGCTCCCGTAACCGATGACCGGCATGTCATAGGGCACGGCCCGGACGGTCTGGCCGCCGAAAGAGACGATCTCCGCGTCCTCCTCCCTTCTGACGCTCCAGGGATCGCCGAAGCGGAGCCAGTCGTCGGCTTCCTCCTGTTGAAAGCCGTCCGGAAAGCTCTGCCGGAACAGGCCGTATCGGTAGCGGATACCAAAGCCGTCCAGCGGAATGTCCAGGGTGGCGGCAGAATCCAGAAAACAGGCGGCGAGCCGGCCGAGCCCTCCGTTTCCCAAAGCGGCGTCCTCGACCTCCTCAAACACGGCGGGGTCCACCCCGTGGCTCTCCAAAAGCAAGCGGCACCGCTCCAGCAGCCCCAGGTTCATCAGGTTGCTGTATACGAGCCTTCCCACCAAAAACTCGGCGGAAAAATAGCAGGCTCTTTTTCCGGGACGCTCCGCCTGCCAGGCTTTCTGCAGCCCGGCCACCGCTGCTTTTGAGACCGCGCGATAGAGCTCTTTTACTCCGGCAGTCTCAATGGTTTTTCCCTCCAGAGCCAGGAGCCCTTCCACCCACTGTTCAAATCCGTTCAAATCGGTCGCCTCCTCTTATCTTCCGTACAGCGCCGCCATCTCTTTCAGACGTGCGGCAAAGTCCTGGGTCAAATGCTCCGCGGAAAGGCGCCAGCGCCAGTTCTGCCCGATGGTGGAAGGGGTGTTGATGCGGGACTCATCCCCCATCCCCAGCAGATCCTGCACCATAAACACTGCGATATCGGCGGCGCTTGCGTATCCTGCCCGCACCACTGCGCGGGGCAGCTGCCCCACGGTGGGGACACCGAGATAATCCTTGGCGAAGAGCAAGCTCTCCGCGCTTTGATCGCGGAAAAACCCGGCCAAGGGCTGGTTATCGTGGGTTCCGGCGTAAACCACGGTATTTTTGTCGTAATGGCAGGGAAGGTTTTCGTTAAAGCCGTCGGAGTCAAAGGCGAACTCCATCAGCTTCATACCCGGGTAGCCGCATCGGCGCAGCAGAGCGCGCACCTCCGGGGTCACCACCCCCAGGTCCTCCGCGATGATCTTTTTATCCCCCACAGCCTCAAAAAAAGCCTCGGTAAGCTTTTCCCCGGGGCCCTCCACCCATACGCCGTCCGCAGCGGTAGCCGCACCGGCGGGGATGGAATAGTAACGCACCACGCCGATAAAATGGTCGATCCGGATGATATCGTAGAGCCTGGCGGAGAAGGCCATGCGCTTCTTCCACCAGTCAAAGCCATCCTCTTCCATTCTTTCCCAGTTGTAGAGCGGGTTCCCCCACAGCTGCCCGGTGGCGGAGAACATATCCGGGGGTACTCCGGCCACCCGGGTGGGCCTTCGGTCCCCGTCCAGCTGAAACTGCTCCCCGTGGGCCCACACGTCGGCGCTGTCCATGGCCACATAGATGGGGATATCGCCGATGATCCGGATACCCCTTGACCCGGCGTACTCTTTCAGGCGGTTCCACTGTTTAAAAAACAGGTACTGGCAGAACTTCCAGAACCCAATCTCCTCCGAAAGCTCCTCCCGGTACCTCTGCAGGGCAGGCTGCTTTCTCAGGCGGATCTCCTCCGGCCAGGCAAGCCATTCCCGGCCGCCGAAGCGGCCCTTGACAGCCATATACTGGCTGTAGTCCTCCAGCCAGAAGGAGTTCTCCTCGCAGAAACGCCGGTAGTCCCCCTCCGCCTGGTGTCCGCTTCGGGAAAAGGCAATTTTCAGTACGGAGAACCGAAAACGGTAGATCTTTTCATAATCGATCTCCAAAGGGTTTTCCCCCCAGTCACAGGCGGATATCTCCTCCCGGGCCAGCAGGCCCTCCTCCGCCAACAGATCAAGGTCGATCAGATAAGGGTTTCCGGCGAAGGCGGAAAAACTCTGGTAGGGGCTGTCACCGTAGCTTGTGGGGCCCAGCGGGAGCACCTGCCAGTATTTCTGCCCGGCCCGGCTTAAAAAATCCACAAAATCCCACGCCGCTTTTCCAAAGGTGCCGATGCCGTGAGGGGACGGCAGGCTGGCCACCGGAAGCAGGATACCCGCTCCCCGTTCCATAGGGGGTTGTTTTGAAAGCTTCAACAGAAGTCACCTCTTATGTGTTGGGCGGATGGGGAACTCCTTTGGGAGGCCCGCTTTCCCCCTTTCGCCTATAAAGGATTATCCCTTTACAGCTCCGGAGATCACGCCCTTGATGATATATTTTTGACAGGAGAGATAAAAAACGATGATGGGAATAATGGAAAGCATCAGCATCGCCATCATGGCCCCCATATCCTTGGAGCCATACCCGCCGATCAGATACTGCACCGCCACCGGGATGGTACGGTATTTGCTGCCGATCACGAGCAGGGGCAGAAGGTAGTCGTTCCAGATCCACATGGCGTTTAAGATGGCGACGGTGACAGCGGTGGGCTTCAGAATGGGGAATACCACCCAAAAAAAGGTTTGAACGGGGCCGCAGCCGTCGATAGTGGCGGCCTCCTCCACCTCCAGCGGGATGGACTTGACAAAGCCGCTGAACATAAACACTGAAAGCCCCGCCCCAAAGCCCAGATAGATGGCGATAATGCCTACGGCGTTATCCAACCGCAGAAGGTTCGCAAGCTTTGACATGGTGAACATGACCATCTGAAACGGAACGATCATGGAAAACACAAAACAGTAGTACAAAAAAGATGTGACAGGGCTTTTTACCCGGGTGATATACCAGGCTGTCATGGCGGTGAACAGCACGATGGCGGCCACCGAAAAGACTGTGATGAACAACGAATACCCAAAGGCGCTCGGGAAGCCTGTCTTGGCCACGCCGCTCAGGTAGTTTTCCAGCCCCACAAAGGTCTCGCGATCCGGCAGGCGAAACGGCGCGTCCGAGATATAAAACCGCCCCTTCAGGGAGTTCATCAGAATAATAAAGATCGGCGCTAAAAACAATACGGAGAGGGCCGATAAAAAGAGCAGGATGAGGAAATTGACGCCGTTTTTTTGCTTTTCCATCAGCTCTCCACCTCCCGGCTCCTGGTAAGCCAAAGCTGAGACAGAGCCACCGCGGCCAGCAGAAGAAAGAAAATGACCGCTTTAGCCTGGCCCACCCCTTCGTAGCCGGTGCGGCCGTAAAAGGTTTTGTAGATGTTGAGGGCCAGCATGGTCGTCTGCTCGGAGGGGGCGCCGCCCGTAAGGGCCAGATTCTGGTCAAACATCTTGAAGGAGTTAGTAAGGGTGAGGAAGGTGCAGATGGTGATGGATGGCATCACCATGGGAACGGTGATTTTCCATAAGGTCTGAAACGGCGTAGCCCCGTCGATGGACGCGGCTTCGGTTAGCTCCCCGGAGATGTTCTGGATGCCGGCGATGTAGATGATCATCATATACCCCGCCATCTGCCAGTTCATCAGCACCACCATGCCCCAAAAGCCGTATTTGGCGTCTGCCAGCAGAGTGACGCCTCTGGGGTACAGTACACCGTTGATGATGAGCTGCCAGATATACCCCAGCACGATGCCTCCAATCAGGTTCGGCATAAAAAAGACCGTGCGAAACAGGTTGGTGCCTTTTATGCCGCGGGTCAGCAAAAGCGCCAGAAGAAAGGCGATCGCATTGACGGCAATAACTGAGACAACCGTAAATTTAATGGTGAACCAGAGAGAATTTAAAAACTCCGCGCTTTCGGAAAACGCCTTTGCATAGTTGGAAAGCCCCACGAACCGGGCATTTGTCACGGTGGTAAACTCTGTAAAAGAGAGAGCGGCCCCGGAGACAAAGGGGATGACAAACGAAATACAGAAGGCGGTCAGCGTGGGCAGTACAAAAAATGCAAAATATTTTTTCAGGGCCTGTTGCATAATATCCTCCTCGCTTCCGGGCTGCCTACCCCCGGGCCGCGGGCCCTGGTATCCAAATGCGGGCCCCGGTTTCCCCACAGGACGGAAAAACCCGGATCTCGTGCTGAGAAAACCCACCGGCGCTGCACTTCCGGGAAGGGATGAGGATCATATCCTCTGCTATTTTAGCACGATTTATAAAAAAAACAAATTCCCGTGCCGGTTTTACGGCGCGTTGGGGAAAACGGAAAAATCAAAACAGAATGATTTTACGCAGCGGCGCCGGATTGCTTTTCGCTCTCCGCCTTCCACTGGGTGACCACCTCATCCTTTACCGCTTCCCAGGTCTTTCCGCCCTGAGCGTATTCCAGCAGAGCAGCGCCGAACTTATCTTTAAAGGCCTGGTTGGGAAACACGGTGAAGTTCCAGGCCACGGATGTGACGCCGTCTTTGTCCATCCAGCGGGTCACTTCCCTGGCCAGCGGGTCGGAAGGCTTTTCCGTCTCTTCAAAGGTATCGAAAGGGGCGATAAAATTCAGGCGGTTCACCACAAAGTCCTTGCCGGTCTCGCTGGAGAAAAGCCAGAAGAGAAAGTCCTCCGCCAGCTTCTGCTGTTCTTCCGTGGCTTTCTTATTGATGGCAAAGAAGTTCTCGGTACCGGTACAGAGCCCCTGGCTCTCCTCCCCGTCCACACCGGTGTAGATGGGCAGAAACCGGATGTCATCCTCCGCCACCACGTTGCCGCTGACGCCGCTGATCTGGCTCCAGGCCCAGTTACCGTTCTGCACCATGGCCGCCTTGCCCAGGGCAAATTCCGCCATAGAGTCATCGGTGGACTTGCTTCCCAAAAGCCCCGGCGCCGTCACAGAGTTGTTCAGATACAGATCGAAAATGTTTTTGTAATTGTCGCTGTACTGAAAGGTGATCTCTCCGGTGGCATCCCCGGTGAGATCCACATTGTTGTTTTTAAATTCGTAATAGATGGGAATATTGGCCAGATGGGTCTGCCATCTCCAGTCATCCCCGGGAGCCAGGCTGGTGGAGGCAAAGACGCCCTCGATCCCGAGTTTCGCCTTTTTAGAGGTCATGTCCTCCACCACGGCCTTGAGGGCGTCAAAGCCCGTGATCTCGTCCATGGAGGCGGCCTTTGCGCCCTCTGTGGCAAAGTATTTTTCCATGATGGCGTTGTTGTAGATGATCCCATACCCCTCCACCACATAGGGGATACCATAGACCCCGCCGCCGTCCGTGATGGCAAGGCTCTGGTCGGAGAGGTGGGCATACAGCTCGGTATCCTTGAGATCCGCGCAGTAATCCTTCCAGGCAGCGTACCCCTTGGGGCCGTTGATCTGGAAGATGACGGGCGCGTCCGATTTTGCGATCTCGGATTTCAGGGTCTGCTCATACGTGCCGCTGGCCGCGGTGTCTACCCTTACCTTCACGCCGGTCTCGTCCTCATAAGCTTTGGCAATCTCGCCATAGATCCCTGCGATCTCGGGTTTAAAGTTGAGATAGCGGATCTCTCCCTTGCCCTGGGCCGGGCTGCCGGAGGTTTGAGAGCCGGAGCTCCCCGACGATCCGGAACCTCCGCAGGCTGTCAGGGACAGAGCTAT
>JALELV010000080.1 GCA_022768545.1 Oscillospiraceae bacterium | reverse complement strand
GGGTTTCGAAAGACGACCCTCGGGAAGCTGCTTCCCCTGGGCTTTGGCCCGGAGCAGGTTGCCCCGCCGAAGCCTACAGCACCATAAACAGTGTTCCCGCCGCAAGCAGAATGCACCCGACAACGGATTTCCAGCTCACCGTCTCTTTAAAGAGAAGAAAGGCGGCCACAATGGTGATGATAACGCTCATTTTGTCGATGGGGACCACTTTGGACACCTGCCCGATCTGAATGGCTTTGTAGTAACACAGCCAGGAGAGGCCGGTGGCCGCCCCGGAGAGGATCAGGAACAGCATGCTACGGGAGGAAATATCCCGGATGCCGCGCTGGGCTCCGGTGAAAAACACCATCCCCCAGGCGAGCACCAGCACCACGGCGGTGCGGATAGCGGTGGCCAGGTTGGAATTTACCTTTTCCACGCCTATTTTGGCAAGGATGGAGGTGAGAGCCGCAAAAACGGCGGACCCGGCGGCATAGACAGCCCACATAAAGATCGCCTCGATTTTCTGTCGCTTATTCCGGAGCGGGAAAACCGCGCTCCGGTACATAAAACGATTATAGCACCGCCTTTCCGGGCGGTCTATAGAAATTTACAATTATACAGATAGCTTTATGCAAAATACCCTTGCGGGAGGAGAGGTTTTCCTGTATAATAAAATTTATCTGATTCTGAAGCAATAGGCCTTTATTTTATTAAAACTGGAGGAATTTTTAAATGGTGCAGTTTCTTGACGCGGCTGCCGGAACCCCTGCCGGCGGTGCAATGAACGGTCTGATGACCCTTACCCCCCTGTTTTCCCTGGTGGTCGTTTTTGTTATTTTCTATTTTATGCTCATCCGTCCGCAGAAAAAGCGCGATAAAGAGATCGCAAAGATGAGAAGCAACCTGCAGATCGGCGATGAAGTCATCACCCGCGGCGGTATTATCGGCATCGTGGTCAGCATCCGGGAGGATACCCTGATCCTGGAGACCGGCAACGAGAGAAGCAAGATCCGCATCCTGCGCGGCGCCGTGGAGACCTGCAACACGGTTCACGACGACAACTAAGCGGCTGCTGCCCGCCGCCCGGCATAATCGGTCTTTCTTCGGAATAACCTTATGACAGGGGGGATGGCCCCCGGATGAGGATGCTATGGGAGTGATCGATATGCGTACAGGGCAATCCAGAAGAGACAGCGCGGGTTTTGCAAGGTTCCTGCGCCCGGTGCTGGTGGGCACGGCGGCGGGAATGCTGGGGGCTTCCCTGGTGCTTGTTTTATTCTCGCTGCTGCTTTCCCTGCGGGATATCCCGCAGATGGCGATCGGGCCCATGGCCTCCGCGGCGGTGGGGCTGGGTGCCCTGCTGGGAGGCTTTGTCTCGGCAAAGCTCTTGGGCGAACGGGGCCTGCTGGCGGGCTTTTTTTCCGGGCTCCTGTTTTTTGTGCTGCTGATGGCCGCGGGGCTGCTCCTGTTTGGGGGCGAGCTGGGGCCCGCGGCCTTTGCCAGGTTTTTGATTGCTGTGGTTTGTGCAAGCCTTGGCGGCTTTTGGGGAGTTCGGAGCAAAGGACGCCGCAAATAGCCCGGGAACGATTGATTTTTGCAAATTTTATGGTATACTGTTTTTGTTGGCCGGCAAGGTTTGCGCCGGCTGGAAACTTTAAAATGATTGGGAGCGTATCGATATGAAACATCTGAAAACCCTGAATAAAGGCAACCTGAAGACCTCTGCTGCCAAGGGCGGCTGCGGCGAGTGCCAGGCTTCCTGCCAGTCTGCCTGCAAGACCTCCTGCACTGTGGCGAACCAGAAGTGCGAGAAGTAAACCCCGGCGTCTTGTACGAGAGTAAAGGGACAGTGGAGCTGTCCCTTTATTTTTTGCCGGGCGGCGGAAATATTTTTGTTTTTGGAAAGGTTGTTCCGATATGATACATCGCTATGAGATGAACGGCTACCACATTGTGCTGGATGTCAACTCCGGCGCCGTCCACGTGGTGGACAAGCTGATCTATGACATGCTGGGGCTCGTTTGCCCTCCCTTCTCTTCCGAGCAGCTGGAAAAGACGGTGGAGAGCCTGGATGGGGAGTACCCCCGGGAGGAGATCTGCGAGGCCTATGACGAACTGAAGGAGCTGTACGACGCGGGGCAGCTGTTTACCGAGGATGACTACGCCCAGTACGCCGGGAAGATGGTAGCCTCCCCGGTGAAGGCCCTGTGCCTGCATGTGGCCCACGACTGCAACCTGCGCTGCGAGTACTGCTTTGCCTCCACGGGGGATTTTGGCGGCGGCCGCTCCATCATGCCGCTGGAGACGGGCAAAAAGGCCATCGATTTTCTCATCAGGAGCTCGGTGGGCCGGCGGAACCTGGAGGTGGATTTCTTTGGCGGGGAGCCGTTGATGAACTGGCAGATGGTAAAGGATACCGTCCTCTACGCCAGGGAACAGGAAAAGCTTCACAACAAAAACTTCCGCTTTACCGTTACCACCAACGGAATGCTGCTGGATGACGAGAAGATTGACTTTATCAACAAAGAGATGTCCAATGTGGTGCTCTCCATCGACGGCCGAAAAGAGGTCAACGACCGGGTGCGTGCCCGTGTGGACGGAAGCGGCTGCTACGACGCCATCATGCCCAAATTTGTGGAGCTGGTAAAGCGCCGCGGGGACGGCCAGTACTATGTGCGCGGGACCTTTACCAAATACAACCTCGACTTTGCCGAGGATGTACTGCATTTAAACGACCTGGGCTTCGACCAGATCTCGGTGGAGCCGGTGGTGAGCGCCCCGGGGCTGCCCTATACCCTGGAGGAGAGCGATCTGCCCGCCATTTATGCGGAGTATGAGCGCCTGGCCAAGATCATGATCCGCCGCAAAAAAGAGGGGAGAGGCTTTAACTTCTTCCACTTTATGCTGGATCTGGACCAGGGCCCCTGCGCCATCAAACGCCTGCGGGGCTGCGGCTGCGGCAACGAATACGTGGCCATCACGCCGGACGGCGATATTTACCCCTGCCATCAGTTTGTGGGACAGGAGCAGTGGAAGATGGGGAACCTCTACGATGATACCTTCAACTTTGCCATGAAGGCGGATTTTGCCGCTTCCAACGTCTACACCAAGGAGGACTGCAAAAACTGCTGGGCGAAGTTTTACTGCTCCGGCGGATGCAATGCAAATTCCGCCACCTATTGCGGGGATATCCACAAGCCATATAAAATTTCCTGCGATCTGGAGAAAAAGCGCTTGGAGTGTGCGATCATGATCAAGGCCGCCATGGCGGAGGAATAACGGCGATACTGCGGCGGCGGGTTTCCCCCGCCGCTTTTTGTTGTACAAAGAAAACCACCGGCAGTGCCGGCGGTTCCAAAAAGCTTTAGCTATGCCCAGCATAAATTATCCGAGCGAAGCGAGGAATCCAAATAAAAAAACGGTAGAAGGAAAAGGTGCGTACATAGAAAGCATAATAATGGAACACCCCACCGCTATTTAAGTAGCAGTAAGGTACACTATGCAGTAGAAAGAAAAACGAAGAGCCTATAGGCTCGGCTGATAATAGGCCTTAAGGGGGCCTGTGCAAACTACCGGCACGGCCGGTGGTCATGACTTAGAAAGAGGGGATATTTATGGAGCTTCGGACAGCTGCGGCGAAAGACCTGCCCTGCCTGAGGGAGATGTACCGGGAAATCGTCGCCCATATGGCGCAGACCGGTACCGGGATCTGGAATGAGAGTTACCCCTGTGACTTTTTGGAGGAGGATATCCAGAACCGCCGGCTTTACCTTTTGGAAGAGGCAGGCGTGCCTGCCGCGGCCTTTGCCCTGTGCCTCTGCAATGACGGCGAAAAGGCTGTCCGGTGGCAGAGTGCGGACAGCGCGGCGCGCTACCTTGACCGCCTGGGGGTAAACCCGGAGTTTATGCGCCGCGGGGTGGCGTCAATGGCCCTTCAAAAGGCCGCGGAGATCGCCGGACGGGAGGGCGCGGAATACCTGCGCCTGTTTGTGGTGCGGGAGAACCTCCCGGCGCTTTGCCTGTACCGGAAGAGCGGCTTTTCCCAGGCTGACGGCGTTTTTGACGAGGAGATCGGGGACGGCGTCTTTTTGCGGGAGTACGGCTTTGAAAAGAAGCTGTGAGCTTCACAGGCCGGATGATCCGCCCGGAGGCCCCGGAGCGGATGCGGGCGGGTATCAAAAAGGGCCCCGACAGCTGCCGGGGCCTTTTTTGTATAAAGCAAGCCGAGAGGGCTTTTATTCCTTCAGGTCTATTTTGACGAAATCCGATATGCCGTGCTTGCACAGGGGGCAGACAAAATCCGCGGGAAGGGTATCCCCCTCGTAAACATAGCCGCAGATGACACAGCGCCAGGCGGTCTTTCCGCTTCCGCCTACCTTGACAAAATCAGCCGCGCCGTGCTTGCACAGAGGACAGACAAAATCCGCGGGGAGCTCCTCCCCCTCGTAAATGTAACCGCAGATGGCGCAGCGCCAGCCGCCGGTTTTCTCCTGCTTGGGCGGGGCGGGCTTGATGTGGGCGTGATAGTAGGCATAGGTGGCGGCGGGCAGGTCGGAGAGAACCTCCCCCTCAGTGACATCTGCCAGGAACATGGAGTGGGTCCCCAGGTCTACCGTCTGCACTACTCTGCCGCAGAGGAAGGCACAGGAATGCTCTTTCAGATACAGCAGCCCATTTTCCGCACGGGCCGCGGGAACATCTTTAAACTTATCGGCGCTGCGCCCGCTCTGAAAGCCAAAGCGCTGGAACAGGGAGAAGGGGGCGGATTCATCCAGAACCGAAACGCAGAATGTCCCGGCGGAAAGGATCATGTCATGGGTGAGGTTTTGCTTGCTCACGGTGACGGAGACGCGCAGAGGGGTGTCGGTCACCTGGCACACCGTATTGACGATGCAGCCGTTGTCCTTTTCCCCCTCCCTGGCGGAGAGGACAAAGAGCCCGTAGCTCAGCTTGAACATGGCCTGTGTATTCATTTGCAGCGCTCCTTTTTTAGAGTTCTTTTTTACAAAGGATATATTAGTAATAATTACTGATATTATTATCTCACGTTTTGAAAAAAAGTCAATACTTTCCGGCGGAAAAACTTTACAGAAAAAGAGAAGAAAAAGGGCCCTTGAGTTTTTCCCTCAAAAGGCATATGATGAAACCATTCCAAAAGACGCGGAGGAGAGAAAGATGAAGCGCATCATTGGTTTTATCGGCGCGGGCAACATGGCCGGCGCCATGATCGGCGGTATTTTAAAGGCGGGGATCGTCCTTCCGGAGCAGGCGGCGGTATCGGACCTTTTGGAGGAAAAGACGGCCCCCTATGCTGCCCGGGGCCTGGGCGTTTACACGGACCCTGCGGAGCTTGTACGGAACTGCCAGTATGTGGTGCTCTCGGTAAAGCCCCAGGTGATGGAGGCGGTGCTGCAGAATATTGCGCAGGCGGTGACGGAGGAGCATGTGCTCATCTCCATCGCGGCGGGGGTGTCCTGCCGGTATATCCGCAGCGTCATCGGTTTTGAATGCAAGGTGGTTCCGGTCATGCCCAACACGCCGCTTTTGGTGGGGGAGGGCGCCGTGGCCGTCGGCCGTGAGGAACCTATCTCGGCGGAGGAGTTTGACTTTGTCACGGGGCTGTTCCGGGCCGGAGGGCGTGTGGAAGTCATCGACAGCGGGAAGTTAAATGAGGTGATCCCGATAAACGGCAGCAGCCCGGCCATGATCTACCTGTTGGCCAAGTATATGTGCAGCTATGCCGAAACACAGGGGATCAGCTACGAGGCGGCAAACCGCCTCTTCTGCCAGACCCTGATCGGGAGCGCGAAGATGATGCTGGAGAGCGGAAAGACCCACGACGAGCTCATCGCCATGGTGACATCGCCGGGCGGCACCACATACCGGATGCTGGACGCGCTGAAGGAGCGCGGGCTCGACGATATGGTGGAGGACGCCTGTGGGCGCTGTGTCCGCAGGGCCTACGAGCTGGGAAAATAAGCCGCCGCATAAAAAACTTTTTTAATAGGATGCAGGAAAACGGCCTCTTTTATCCACTTGATAGACAGAAAGAGAAAAAAGGGGAGATCGGAATGAACATAAAGATGATCGGTGCGGCTTTGGCGCTGGGGCTGCTGGCAGGATGTGCCGCGGCCTTCGCCCCAAAGGCAGGCGGAGATACCCGAAGCGCGGAGAAAAGCGGCGCAGAGGGCGGGGAGACCTGCACTGCCATGTATGTGCCCCTGGGCAACGGGAGCTATATTTTGGTGGACCAGGACAGCGGCTCTGTTTTTACCATTTGCGTCCCGGAGCAAGTTCTGGATGCCGGGGGAGAACCCATGGCCTTTGAGGACCTGCGCGCGGGGAATATTCTGAAGATCACCGGGGACGGCGTGATGCTCTATTCCTACCCCGGGCAGTACCCGGGGGTCACACAGGTGCAGCTGGTGCAGGAGGGGAGCCCCGAGGATGCGGAGCAGTATGAGGAACTTGCGGATTCTCTCTGCGCGGAGCCGGACCCTTCTGAACTGCCCTCGCTGAGCATAGAGTACCGCACCGCCTGGGCGGAGGTTTGTGCCGCGGTTACCCGGGGCAGCTATGAATGGAGCTTACCCCTCGAAGGCGGACAGACCCAGTCGGAGATCGCCTGCGGGCCCCACGTTTTGCAATGGAGCGAGCTTGCCGGGCTTTCCCTGCCGGAGCCTGCGAAGCTGACCCTTCACTTTTACGGCACGGAAGCGCCCGTGCAGGTGACGGTATACCGCTGGCCCTCCTCCCTTTTAGGTGCGGAGGCCCCGGAAGACCTCGCCTCCCCGGAGGAGGTAGAGACCCTGCTGCGGGACGGGAAGTGTGTGATCCCCGAGGCGGAGGCGGGCTTTGTCTATGAAGTGGCCGCCCGGTGGGAGCAGGGAAGGGCTGAGTTTGGTTTTTTGACCCAATAAAAAAGGAAGACCGGTAT
>JALELV010000125.1 GCA_022768545.1 Oscillospiraceae bacterium | reverse complement strand
TCCGGAGATGAAAAAGGCCGCCGCCTGATCCAAAACATGGGGGCCGGTTTTGTGCGCCGTGCTTTCGGTGGCGCTGACCGCCTTTCATATGCTGTATACAGAGCGGGTGCGCAGAGAACAGGAGCGGCTGAGCGCTCTGCTGCAGCCCATCGTCTATACGGTGGGATGGGAGGACAGCTCCCGGTTCCGGTATTCCATAGTGGAAAACGGAAAGTGCCGGGAGTTTCCGGACAAGATCACCCGGGTGGACGTCACCCGGGGAACGATCCG
The DNA here is from genome assembly GCA_022768545.1 of Oscillospiraceae bacterium. Classification (GTDB taxonomy): domain Bacteria; phylum Bacillota; class Clostridia; order Oscillospirales; family Ruminococcaceae; genus JALELV01. The sequence continues at coordinate 3,444 of JALELV010000125.1, read as the reverse complement.
CTCCATGTCGGCGGTCACCTTTGACGGGGAGACGGCAAAGGTTTTGGGTCCCTTTGAGGTTCAGGCGGAAAAGGAGCAGCGGGATATGGCCGCAGTGCCCACCGGCGTGACAGTGGAGACCGAGCCGCAGAATGCTCCGCTGACCGAGGGGGCGCTGCTGTACGATTATTTCTTTCTGTGGATCGAAGCGCTGGACGGGGAGCGGCGGCTGGATATGATCTGCCATGTGATCGACCTGGACAGCGGCGCGGTGTCCGAGACGCTTCGCTGGAGCAGGCCGGAGCTGCTGCGTCGCAGCCAGTCCGCGCTCCAAAATGCCCGGGAAAAGATGCTTGCGGATTATTGGGAGCTGACGGTCCGGATGGAGGAGCTCCCCAACTGCTGATGCAAGTCATAAAACGAGAGTGGGCCTTTCCGGGGCCCTCCTTTTTTATGCGGTTTTTTAAACACAGGGAAATCCCGGCTGAGTTTCCCATATATATAAAAGCAGCTGCGGAAAAAAACAAGAAAGGCGGGTGGTGTTTTGCGCCGGTATCAGGTGATCGGGAAAAGAAGGGCGGTTTGGCTGCTGATGCTGTGGGGGCTGACCGCAGTGGTGCTGTCCATGGGGGGCCGGAATATGGGGCGGGCAGTGCTGGCGTCCGCCCGAAAGGAGGGATGCCCCATTTATTCTGTAGCGAGGGAGGAAAAGGTGGCCGCTGTCACCGTCAACTGTGCCTGGGACAAAAACAACATTCCGCAGCTTTTGGAGATACTGGAGCGGGAGGACGTCAAAGCGACCTTCTTTTTGGTGGGCCAGTGGGTGGAGCAGTACCCGCAGCTGGCAAAGGAGATCGCAGCGGCGGGGCATGAGATCGGAAATCACTCCTACTCCCACCCGGATTTTCGGACAAAGGACGCGGGGGAGATCGAAACCGAGCTCCGGCGCACCGACGAGCTTATCCGGCAGGCCTGCGGGGCCGTACCGAAGCTGGTGCGCGTTCCCTCCGGGGACTACACCGCGGAGACAGTTTCCACGGTAAGACAGCTGGGGTACGAGGTGATCCACTGGGATGTGGACAGCCGGGACTGGATGGATCCCTCATCCGAAGAGATCACGGAGCGGGTGATGTCGCAGCTTCAGCCCGGCAGCATCCTGCTTTTTCACGCGGGCAAAAGCAATACCGAGGAGGCCCTGCCCCGGATCCTCTCCCGGATGAAGGCGGAGGGATACCGTTTTGTCCCGGTGGGGGAGCTCATTTACCCCGGAGAATACACCCTGGACATCGCCGGGCGCCAGCACCCCCAGAGGTAGCGGGCCGGGGACATTTTAACAGGATTTTGCGGTATTTTTAAAAAACGGACGGCGGAGCAAAAAACGGAAAAGTTAACTCCGTGTCAAAAAAATGCTCTGCTTTTTGTATAGAAAAGAAAATTACCTCGGGCTTTTTTCTGTGGAAACCAGATAAAAAGTTGAAGATACATACCGTGATGCATTCTGAAAATGTCCGACCCGCCGCAATTTTGTAAGATAGAATAAAAACAGCGGAAAGCCCCGAGATGGGCAGGCCGTGTGGGCCGAGGAAGCGGGCCTTTTTTCAAATGATTTTAAGGCAGGAAACAGACGCTGTCCTGACAAAACGGCTCCGGAGAAGCATAGAACAAATAAGAAAGGAAGACTGCGACATGAAAAGAACAATCAGCATGATCCTGGCAATTCTGATGATCGCGGCCGCGTTTGCCGGCTGCGGGTCCGAAGCGGCTGCCCCCTCCGGGAGCGGTGCGTCCACGGAGAGCTCCTCCGCCGGGGGCAGTGCCCCAGCTGCGGAAGGGGATGCCGTGACCTTTAAGTTCATGCACCAGTGGGCCGAAGAGAACAGGCTTCCCTACTGGGAGAACCTGGTCAACAGCTATATGGAGGCAAACCCCAATGTGACGATCGAGACCGAGGTGGTCCCCAACGAGCCCTATAAGGAAAAGATTCGCGTTATGCTGGGCGGCAACGATGTGCCGGACCTCTTCTTTACCTGGGACGGCGAATGGGTTTCCCGTTTTGCCAAGAACAAGGCGATCACAGAGCTGGATTCCCTGATGAGCGATGAGTTCAAAGCCTCCTTCAACCAGGGCATCCTCACCACCGGGCAGGTGGACGGAGTGCAGTACAGCCTTCCTATTCGCACCTGCGTCAACTTTGTTTTGTACAACAAGCAGATCTTTGCGGACAACAACATCACCATCCCCACTACCTGGGATGAGTTTATGGCGGTGTGCGAGACGCTGAAAAATGCCGGCGTCACCCCCATTGCCCTGGGCAACGCCGAGGGATGGGCCGCGGCGCACTACGTCTCCGCCCTCAATGTCCAGATGGTTCCCTGGCAGACCTTAAACGATGACTACTATCTCGTCACCGGAGATTTTACCGACCCCGGCTATGTTGACGCTATGAACCTCCTCAAGGCGATGAATGACAAGGGGTACTTCATGGACGGCATGACCTCTACCTCCCAGAATATCGCGCGGGAGATGTTCAACGCCGGCCAGACCGCCATGATCTACGACCAGTGCGCCAGTTTCAAGACCTACTATCTGGATAAAATGGAAGCCGACAGCTGGGATATTTTTGCCCTGCCCGTGGTGGAAGGCGCCAAAGGCGACCTGGATATGATGGTGGCCTGGGTGGATCAGTTTGCGGTTTCCTCCACCTCCCAGCACCCCGACGCCGTCATCGACTTCCTGGAGTATTTCTATAATGAAGAGAACCAGCTGCAGATGCAGAATGAACTGGGCTTTGTTTCCACCATCTCCTCTGTGACCGGCAATACGGAGAATTCCTTCCCGCAGCTGGTCGCCGCCATGGAGATCATCAACAAGTGCAAGGGCTTCATTTCTGTCATCGACCTGGAGATGGACGGTTCTGTGGCCAGCGTTTACCAGTCCGGCATTCAGGAACTGTTTACCACCAAGACTGCCGAGCAGATCATGGAGGAAGTGAGAGCAGAAGCTGCCCGCGTAAAGGCGGAGCAGTAAGAGGCTTTCAGGGCCAGTTGCTTTTGTATCCGGGCGCGGCGCCGCCGGCGGGGGGGATCCCTTGCCGGGGCGCTCCGCAGCCGGCAGTTTCCGCCCGGCGGGGCGAGGACACACGAAGAGGGGGCTCCCGATGTACAAAAATACGCGGGGTGCATATTTGTACCTGATTCCGGCTATCCTTTTGGTTTCTGTTTTTATTTACATAGCCGTTGGGCTCAACTTTTACTACAGCCTGTTTCGCTGGAACACCTATTCTGAAAAGGTGTGGGTGGGCATTGCCAACTACACCCGGCTGTTCCAGGACGGAAATTTCTGGACAGGGCTGAAAAACAACCTTCTGTTTGCCGTTATTTCCGTCACCTTCCAGGTGGGCATTGCCCTGGCACTGGCCGCTGTTTTGGAGCAGAAATGGCTGCGCAGGTTCGGCGGGTTCTGCCG
>JALELV010000123.1 GCA_022768545.1 Oscillospiraceae bacterium | reverse complement strand
AGAGTATCCCCTTCCAGACTGTAGGAGATGGTGCTGGTCTCTTTGCCCAGCCCCCCAAAAATCTTTTGCGTAATTTCCATTTCCGTGTCGTTCTTCACCTTATAGCTGATAGAATAAAGCGCCTTCATGGCCTCAAAAGCTTCTTCCAGGTCCTCTTCGCTCTCTGCACCGAAGGTCCCGGAAAAATAAAAGCTTCCATCTTTATCAAAGCGCACCCCCACTCCGTAGGCGCCCCCTCCTCATCGGCGACCTCCCAGGTGCCTACCAGGGCCTTCTGGTTTGCTCCGCACCCCGCAAGCCCCAAAGCCAAAACCAGCACCAGGGCCAGGGTTTTTATCCATGTTCTGCACATTTTCATCTTTGCGCCTCCCTCTCTGCTTTTCCGTCCGCCGGCTCCCACACTTGGAAGAGGCGCGAAAAGGGCTTTCCTCCCTTCTGTCTGGTTTTTATTGTACCGGGGCGTCCGCGTCCTGTCATCATCCCCGGGGTGATTGATGGGGGTGATTTTCAGGGTGATTTTATTTTTTTCGCCGAAAAAAGGGCCCCGCCCGGTTCGCGGGGAGCCATAAGACAGTAAAATATGCAAAAAGCGTGCCACGAAGAAAGTCGCGCCTTTTGCCTTATGTGGATAGCCGCTTTCGAGGCGCAAGGGATGCAGTCCCTTGTTCGGAACGCAGCGACGCAAAACACCCCGGACATTCAGGTGTCCGGGGTGTTCGGTCTCACCGAGCGCACATATGGGGATTACCCTGTATAGAAGTGCGCCCTTAGTATCTGTTCGACAAATTGGGATTTATCTAAATATCTAAATACCATATAAATTGAATTTCGTTTCTTACTTCAGGCTCTAAATAATAAGCATACATATCTATTTTAGAAAGTGCAGCTCCTTGTTTTTGATAAAACTTGCATGCTGGAACATTGTTGTTCTGACATTCGATAATCATTTGTTGATATCCATCTTTTTTAGCAGCTAAAACACCCATGTCTAACAACTTTTGTCCAATTCCATTGTGTTTATATTCGTCTGCAACGCGAATATCCCATAATACACAAGCATCTCCCCTCCCATAAAGCATATTTAATCCATCTGTTTTTCCAACAACTGTCATTGCTCCGACAGGGATATCTCCATCAAATGCCATAAAAAATCTCCAATTAGTAATATCAAATGCATTTTCATACTCAGTCGGACGTTCATAGATACTCAAGTCTTTAATATATGGTTCAACTGATACTTCTTCTAAAACCAAACCACCAAGACCATTATTAATTCTTTTGACTTTATATTCCGAGTGCACATTTACATTCATAGACACCTTATCATACAATTCTAAAAAGGATTTATCCACTTCTTTAAAAGTAATCATTATATTTCTCTCCACAACTAATTAACAAATTCAAATTTTCCACACTCTACTAACCCCATACAATTGAACTTCGTTCAATTGTCATCCCGAGCTCTAAAGAGCTCGGTCAATTCCGATTTGTAGGTCTATTCGGTTCCACGCTATCACATAACGGGATAAAATACAAGAACAGCCACTGCAGTTCAAACTACGGTGGCTGTTAACTGTCTTTTGAACCCCCGCCTTTTTGGCGGAAGCCCTTTTGGGAAAAAACTATCGTGCCACAGGAGATACGGCTTTTTTCTGGTGAAAGTACCAGCCGATGAGCAGGATACAGAGCCCCAGCATCACCGCCGAGACAAGATAGATCGCCTTGGGGTTTGCCCCATATAAAAAGCCCGAGAAGACCCCCGCCCCGGCGCTTGCCAGAGAGATCATGGTATTTTTAAAAGCATAGATCCCCGCCCGGCCCTCGTCCGGCGTTACCTCCGCCAGCAGGGCGTCCAGCATGGGCCGCACGACGCCGTAGCCCACGGAATAGAGGGCCACCGCCGCCGCGCTGAGGAAGCTGCCTGAAGGGATCACCACGAGCAGGACCATAGATATCGTGAGGACCATAAAGCCCGCGCCGCTGGACAGGATCTTGTTAAAGCGGGACAGCAGAGGGATCACAAACACATAGACCCCCAGGGTAAAGCAGGCGTTTACCGTCCCCAGCACGGAGATCATGGCTTTGTCAAGCCCCAGCACATCGGTGAGATAGGGAGCAAAGTACAGGCTGGTAAAAGACCCGATGATCATATATACCTGAAACAGCACAAAAACCGTGAGCACCGTGCGCATTTTGGGGTTTTTGGCAGTCAGGGCATCTTTCATCTGCCGGACGCTGCTGAGAAACACCCGGAAGAAATTGAGCTGCCGGCTCTGTTCCGCCGCTTTCCTTCCCACCTCGCTCTCCCGGTAATAGTGGTTGCGCCAAAGCGCCTGGGCCGCCATCATCACAAAGGCAAACAGCAAAAACCCCCGTTCTGCCTTTACCACGCCCAGGTTCGCCACCACCATACCGGCCAGGGGAGTGAACAGCCCCGCCACGATATCAATGATCCCGAACAGGTTGAAGGCCGCCAGGCGCTGGTCGTCATCGGCCCCCTCGATGAGCAGAAGCTGCCATGCCACATCGCTGATCTTGGAAAAGGAGTTGACGACCTGGGCCAGCAGAAACATCCAGAAATTGTCCGCCAGCAGGTAGAGCAGCACCGACCCCGCCCAGCTGACCAGGGAAAACACCACCGAGCAGCGGCGCCGGCCCATTTTATCCACCACCGCGCCGCCGACCATGGCGGTGAAGATGCCGATCACATATCCCAAAGAGATCAGAAAGCCGATCTGTACGTCTGTCACCCCCTGGGCTTTCATATAAAGGCTCAGGTAAAAGCTGTAAAAAACATAGGGGATAGACCACATGGGCTCAAACAGCACCGACGTCCTGGCGTTTCCCTTCAGAATCCGGACCGACTCGACGATGTTGGGAGAGTTGACATGCCATTTCATAAAACAGGCTCCTTTCCGCCGCCATTACAGACCTCTAAAGCAGATTACGGGTATTATAACGTCTTAAGCAAAGCTACCAGCTTATTTTATCAAATAGGTTTTACATGTCAACACCCTGAACAATTTTTTGTAAAGAAGGTTTTCCTTCGCAAAGGGGGCCCGGGCCGGTCTGTGACCGGATGGGCCTTTACCGCCGCAAAAAAGGCGCCGGGCCTTCGCCCGGCGCCCTGAAAGATGGACTCATGTTCAGCCTCTTGCCTTTGCAAGCGCCATAGCCTCTTTTCCCGTCATGTGCTCCACCGCGATCTCCACCACCCGGAGGCGGTGCATCTGGCTGTCCATCTCCCGGCGGCGTTCCTCTTCGTGGCCGGGGGCGTAGCGGCCGGCCAGAGCGTCCAGTGCCTGCCATGCGTCCTGCCCCTCCAGCACCCGCGCCCGCCCAAAGGCCACCGCACTGCGAAAACAGGTAGTATATTCCTCGGGGCGCACGTCGTCCTTTCCGATCACGCAGAAGGACACCTTTTCGTTCTGCCGGATGGCGTCCAGTTTGTGCCCCTCCGCCGCACAGTGAAAATAGATCTTTCCTTCCCTGTACAGATAGCTCAGCGGCACCGCATAAGGGTATCCGCCGTCCCCCAGCACAGCCAGCACCCCGGAAGTACCCCCGCGCAGGATCTCCTCGGTATCCTCCCTGGAAAGCTGCTGCCTCTTTCTTCTCATCTCACGAAACAATACAGCCCCTCCTTTCCCCGGGCGGCGCGGCCTTTAATAGCCGCCCCTGCCCTCCATTGACTCATCCTCTTCCACCCATGCCTTTTCCACGTCGATCACCCGGTAATGCTCCCGGTCATCCCGCACCACCACGGTGGCGATGCCCGCGTTGATGATGGTGCGCTTGCACATGGCGCAGGGGTTGGCATTTTCCACGTAGTTTCCTGTGTCGCACTCCCTGCCCACCAGGTACAGGGTGGCGCCCAGCATATCGCTGCGGGCGGCATGGATGATGGCGTTTGCCTCGGCATGCACCGAGCGGCACAGCTCGTAGCGTTCCCCCCGGGGCACCTGAAGCCGCGCGCGGGTGCAGTAGCCCAGGTCGGAGCAGTTGACCCGTCCGCGGGGAGCCCCCACATACCCGGTGGAAATGATCTGGTCGTTCTTCACGATAATAGCGCCGAAGTTCCTTCGAATGCAGGTGCCCCGGGTGAGCACCGTTTCGGCGATATCCAGATAATAATTGGTCTTATCTCTTCTCTCCACTGCCGGTTCCTCCGTTTTCCTGTTTTTTTCATCATACCTTTTTTTCTTTCCCGGTGCAACGAAATTTTCTTTCTTTCCCCCGCTTTCACTTTCTCCCCGGGGCGGGACGTGGTATAATAATTGCAAAGAGAGCCGCCGCGCCTTTGCTCTGCGCCGGGGCACGTTTATTTTTGATCTTACGATTGGGAGGAACATCATGTCCGAGCTTTCCAACATCGGCAATATCCGGGAAATTTTGGCCCGACACGGGTTTACTTTTTCCAAAAAATTAGGGCAGAATTTTATTGTAAACCCCTCTGTCTGCCCCCGTATGGCGCAGATGGGCGGGGCCGGCCCCGGGGTGGGGGTCATAGAGGTGGGGCCCGGGCTGGGCGTGCTCACCTGGGAGCTCGCCTCCCGGGCAGACAAGGTGGTCTGCATCGAGCTGGACGAGCGGCTGCTTCCCGTTCTGGCGGAGACCCTCTCCGGCTTTGACAATGTGACAGTCCTGCACGCCGACGTGCTGAAGGTGGATCTGCGCCGCCTCATTGAGGACGAGTTTGCCGGGCTGGATGTCGTGGTGTGCGCAAACCTCCCCTATTACATCACCTCCCCTATCGTGATGAGCATCCTGGAGGCCAGGCTCCCCATCCGCGCCCTTACCGTCATGGTGCAGAAGGAGGCTGCCGCCCGCATCTGCGCCGTGCCGGGCAGCAAGGGCTGCGGCGCCGTCAGCGCCGCGGTGAGCTACTACAGCCAGCCCCAGGTTCTGTTTTCCGTCTCCCGCGGGAGCTTTCTCCCCGCCCCGGAGGTGGATTCCGCCGTGATCCGCCTGGATATCCGGGAGGAACCGCCGGTGGAAGTGCCGGATGAGGCGCTTTTTTTCCGCATCGTCCGTGCTGGTTTTTCCCAGCGGCGCAAAACGCTCTCCAACTCTCTTTCCGCGGGGCTCTCCCTGGAAAAAGCCCAGACAGCCCGGGTACTTACACAGGCGGGGGTCTCTCCCACCGCCCGGGCAGAGGAGCTCAGCCTAAAGAACTTTGCCGATATCGCCTGTGCGGTATCGGAGCTGCGTCAGCGGTAGGTCCTTTTTTCTTCATTTTTCCTTTTCCCTATTTTTTTGCTTCGCTCATGATTTGTTAATATTTTTAAGGTATACTGAGAGCAGAAAAGGAAACCCGGCCCGCCCTGCGGAAGGGCTTTCCCGGCCGTTGCGGACATCCGCCGTTCCGCGGTATCCCCCTGCGCAAGGGGCACCGCTTTCATTCGGTTTTCGCTTAAAAAACTATGAATGGAGGAACCTTTTATGGCTTCTGCTCCCGGTGCCGTTTGGGCTCCGCCCTCCCGTATCACCCTCGTCTGCGTCACCAATCAGCTTCAGTGTGAGCGGCTGATTCGCTCCGGCCGGGCCGTGGCAGATATCTCCAAAACCGGCCTTTCGGTCATCAACATCTCAAAACCGGATCTCTCCTCCAACGACGCCGCCGCTCTGGAATACCTGTTTGAGGTATCCAAACAGCACGGCGCCGAGATGACGGTGCTCTACTCCGATGACCCGGCCAAAAAGCTGGTGGCCCATTTGAAGGCCGTCAAGCCGGTCAACGTGGTGACCGGCCTTCCCACCCCCGGCAGTCAGGTGCTGCCGCGGCTGTGGAAAAAGTTTTCCGCAGTCAATTTTTTCACCGTTTCACTCGACGGAGAGCTGCAGACGGTCTCCCTCTCCCCCTCCGCCGCCCTAAGCTCTGAGACCGCTTCCGCCCTGTGACCCTTCTGGTTTTCCCTCAATAGAAAGGAGGGGCCCCCATGGCCTATGAAATTCAGCATTTTTCCTTTCTCAGCTCCAACAAGAAAGACACCATTCAGGGCAAAATGTATCTGCCCTCCGGAAGAGAGATTTTAGGCGCTGTCCAGGTCTCCCACGGGATGGTAGAATATTTTGACCGCTACGAAGAGCTCTGTGCCTTTTTGGCGGAAAAGGGCTTTTTGGTGACCGGTCACGACCATCTGGGCCACGGCGCCACAGCAAGCTGCCCGGAGGACCTGGGCTTTTTTGGAGAAAAAAACGGATATGTCTACCTGATTCAGGATCTGCTCCTGCATACAAAATTTGTCAAGGAGGCATTCCCGGGGCTGCCTCATTTTCTGCTGGGACATTCCATGGGCTCCTTCATCGCCCGCTGCTATATGGCCAAATACGGGGGAGAACTCTCCGGCGTTCTGCTCTCGGGGACAGGCGGGCCCCGTCCCACCTCCCGGGCCGAGATCATGGCGGCGGACGCCGTCTGCCGGACCAAGGGTCCCCGCTGCCGCAGCGCCGTGCTGGATCACCTTGCTTTCGGCAGCTTCAACCGCCGCTTTGAAGGCTTCACCGGCTGCGAATGGCTCAGCCGGGACACCGAAAAGGTGCTCGCCTACAGCGAGGACCCCCTCTGTACCTTTAAATTTACCGCTGCCGCCTTTCGGGATCTCTGCACCCTCATCTGCTATGCCAACGACCCGAGGGGCCTGCGGCAGGTGCCCAGAGACCTGCCTGTCCTTTTCTTCTCCGGTGACATGGACCCGGTGGGGAATTACGGAAAAGGGCCTGCGGAGGCGGCCCGCGCCTTAAAAAAGGCAGGGCTCTTCGACGTTACCTGCAAGCTTTACCCCGGCGGGCGCCACGAGATGTTAAATGAGACCTGCCGCGCCGAAGTACAGGAGGATCTTTACCGCTGGCTCATCCACCGGGTGTAGGTTTCTCCCGGGCGAGGGATTGACACTTGCTGTAATATATGTTATAATGGTGGAGTATTTTCGATAGATAAAGTGATTGCACGCATTGTCCCGATCATTTTTCTTCAAAAATGGTTTGGATGGTTCGTGCAATTTGTTTTATAATCTTACACTACAGGAGGTATCTTTTTATGAATAAAGGTACAGTAAAATGGTTTAACGCTGAGAAAGGCTTTGGCTTTATCTCCAATGAAGACGGCAGCGGCGATGTGTTCGTTCATTTCTCCGCCATTGTGGCCGACGGTTACAAGACCCTGGCTGAAGGCCAGGCTGTCACCTATGATGTGGAGCCCGACCCCCGCGACAGCAGCAAGCTGAGAGCGGTAAA
>JALELV010000109.1 GCA_022768545.1 Oscillospiraceae bacterium | reverse complement strand
GGCTGACGTCGGTGTTAAAATGGAGCTCCTTCGCCTTGACAAAGATATCCCCGGGGAGAATGTTGTCGAGGATCACGTTTTTGATGAAGTTGTTTCTGTCGTATTTTTCATCGTAGTACTGCTTGATGGTCAGCAAAGAGATGGCCAGAACATTGCAGAACTTGGCGGAGAACTCATCCGTCCCCTCCACAAACACGGCATAATCCGGCTTCATTCTGGTGCCGAAAGGCTTATACGTATAGCCGTCGCGGGAAAAGACTTCCCCGGCATCCAGAGCGTCCAAGGACAAATATTCATTCCTGCTGCCGATCTTGGTCAGGTCGCTGCAGGAAATGACCGTGGCCGTATCGTCGATTACGCCTACCACCCGGTCAATAGAATCTCTCATTTGATGTACTACGCCTTGAAACAGCCTGTTCGACATTTTTATTCTCCTCTTCGCTGTTGTACCCGGGCTGGCCGCTCGCATACAATTATTCTGTCACGGAAGAAAGCAACCGCTTTTCAACCATCCAAAAGCTCTCCTGTTGGCCTTTTTCTGTGACCAACTATATTTATTCTACAAAAAAACTCACATTTTTGCAACCGGAATTCCATGAAAAGTAGTGGAATATTCGAGGTTTTTTACCAAAAAAGCCCCCTGTGTTTTCCATAAAATCTATTTTACTACAAAATTCAGAACTTTGTGTGAACAAAAGCTGAATCCCGCCCCGAATAAAAGAGGGTACCCCTGAAGCGGCGCTTCGCACCCCGCCGTTTCGGGCGCCGAAAAAGTGCCCCGGGCAAAACGGCCCCCCGTTGCAGCTAAAAAATAAAAGCCGCCGAAAACGGCGGCTTTTATCAAAAGCGGAATCAGTTGCAGATGGTTTTCTCGGTCTCTTTGTCGAACAGGTGGATCTTGTTGACATCGATAGCCATCTTGATGGTATCGCCGGGCTTCGCAGTGGTTCTGGGAGAAACTCTTGCAGTCAGGGTCGCGCCGGCAGCGGTAACATACAGGTAGGTCTCGGCGCCCATCATCTCGGTCACATCGACATCGGCATCAATGATACCGGTAGTAGCGGAGGAGAGGAACATCTCCTCATCATGGAGAGCCTCAGGTCTGACACCCATCACTACGTCTTTACCAACATAGCTGGAAATACCCTCGGTCTTCGCTTTGCTCTCAGGCAGCTCGGCATAGTATTTCTTTTCCTCGTTGCCAAACTCAACGCCCAGCTTGCCGTTTTTCTCAACCAGCTTGCCGTCGATGAAGTTCATTTGAGGAGAGCCAATGAAGCCGGCTACAAACATGTTGCAGGGGCTGGTATACAGAGTTTGAGGAGAATCTACCTGCTGGATAAAGCCATCCTTCATAACGACGATCCTGTCGCCCATGGTCATGGCCTCGGTCTGGTCGTGGGTAACGTAGATAAAGGTGGTCTGCAGTCTCTGATGCAGTTTGGACAGCTCGGTACGCATCTGGGCACGGAGCTTGGCGTCCAGGTTGGACAGCGGCTCGTCAAGGAGGAATACCTTGGGCTCACGAACAATGGCACGTCCCAGGGCAACACGCTGTCTCTGACCGCCGGACAGAGCCTTGGGCTTTCTGTCGAGCAGATGGGAGATATCCAGGATTCTGGCGGCCTCTTCCACGCGGCGCTTGATCTCTTCCTTGGGGGTCTTGCGGAGTTTCAGACCGAAAGCCATGTTCTCATATACAGTCATATGAGGATACAGAGCATAGTTCTGGAACACCATCGCGATATCTCTGTCTTTCGGGGCAACGTCGTTTACCAGCTTGTCGCCGATATACAGCTCGCCCTCGGAAATTTCTTCCAAGCCGGCGATCATTCTCAGAGTGGTGGATTTACCGCATCCGGAAGGACCGACGAGAATGACAAACTCTTTGTCTTCAATCTCCAGGCAGAAATCGGTTACAGCGGTAACGCCGCCCGGATACTTTTTGTAGATGTTGCGCAATGACAAATTAGCCATGTGGTAGACCTCCTAATGTAATAAAATATTACGGAATGTGCGTGATACTTCCTCGTTTCTGTGAATCTATGATACCAAATCTCCGCCCCAAAAGGCAAGTACTTATATGCCCAAAGATTAATTTTGCCCTTTATCTAAAATTACTAATTTAAAATTGCGTGCGCTTCCCTCTCCGGGAAACTGCCTATATTTTATCTAAAATGGTCCCCAGTTCTTTGTCTAATATTTCACGGGCCTCTCCGGGGGCCAGTTTTGGGTCCAGACGCAGGCCGCCCATGGCTGTCCGCCGCAGGGAGAGCACCTTCCTGCCGTGGGAGACAAACATGCGCTTTACCTGATGATACATTCCCTGGGTGATGACCACCTCCGCCAGGGGGTGCGGCCCCTCTTCCAGCACCCGCAGCCGTGCGGGCAGACAGAGGATTCCGTCCTCCAGGTACACCCCGTCCTCAAAAGCGCGGATCATCTCCGGGGTGACCGGGCCGTTTAACCGCGCCTCATAGGTTTTGGGAATGTGGCTCTTGGGCGACAGGATACGGTGGGCAAACTCCCCATCGTCGGTGATCAGAACAAAGCCCTCGGTATCCTTGTCCAGCCTTCCCGCCGGAAAAAGCCCCGTCCGCCGGAATTTTTCCGGCACCAGGTCCACCACCGTGGGCTGCTTGGGGTCCCGCGCGGCAGAGAGTACTCCCGCCGGTTTGTTGAGCATCAGGTACAGGTGTTCCTTTACCAGGAGCTCCCGCCCCTCCACCCGCAGGGTATCCGCCTCCAGGTCAATCTTTGCATCGGGGGTGCGGGCGGTCTTTCCGCTGACTTCCACCCTGCCCCGGCGGATCAGCTCCTTGGCGTCCCTGCGGGAATAGCCCGTGCGCGCGGCGATGATCTTGTCCAGCCGTTCCAGTTTCAATGTATGTCCTCCTTTTTTCCCTGCGGCGCCCGGCCTGAAAAACGGTCCCCCCGAAAAGCCCTGGCTTTTCGGGGGCCGCAGGCTCAGAGCTTTGGCGCTGTGAAGCCCTGGATCGATTCTCCCTCTCCCAGCAGGGTGATGTCGCCGCCGATGATCTTCCCATCCAGCACCAGCAGGTTTGCCTGCACAGGGTCGGCGCGGCCGGGGTAATTGGTCACGACATAGGTATACCGGCGGCACCTGCGCCCGCAAAAAGGCGAAAGGTCCATTGCCTGGGCCTTCTGGATGCCGTTATACCGTTCCATGGCGGCGTCAAATTCTTCCGGGATCACCATTTCCACGATCTCGTACGGCTCCTGCTCCAGCTCCCAGCCAAAGCCCTCCAAAAAGCTTCTCCGCTCCTGCTCGGTCTTCCCGGGAAAGCTCTCCTGCGAGAGCTTCCCTTCCCCGGCCGACGCCGGCCGGGAGGGAGCCCGCCCCAGCAGGAACATCGCCCCTGCCGCACACAAAACCGCCGCCCCCAGGATGACCCAGAACCGCCGGCTCATTTTAAGCGACCAGACAAACATACTCTCTCCTCCTTACAGCGGTCCATCCGGCGCCGTCGGCCCGTGTTCCCGCCAAAGATCCATATGCGGGCCGGCCTTTTTTTATACCTTTCGGCTGGAGAGCAGAGAAGAGGCTTTTCTGTTACATTTTAAACTGCGCGTCGTAAAGCCGCCGGTAGACGCCGTTTTGGGAGAGCAGCTGCTCATGGGTGCCGCGTTCTTCAATGCCGCGGTCGGTGAGCACAACGATCTCGTCGGCGTTTTTAATGGTGGAGAGGCGGTGGGCCACCACCAGGGTGGTACGGCCCCGGCACAGCTCGTCCAGAGACTGCTGGATGAGAAGCTCCGTGGCGTTGTCCAAAGCGGAGGTGGCCTCGTCAAGGATCAGGATCGGCGGGTTTTTCAAAAACAGGCGCGCAATGGAGATGCGCTGCTTCTGTCCGCCGGAGAGCTTCATCCCCCGCTCCCCGATGTAGGTATCGTATCCGTCCGGCAGGGTCATGACATAGTCGTGGATGCGGGCCTTCTTTGCCGCCTCCACGATCTTTTCCTCCGGGGCGTTCAAGTCGCCGTAGGCAATGTTTTCACGAACGGTGCCGGTAAACAGGAACACCTCCTGCTGGACAATGCCGATATTCCGCCGCAGAGATTCATAGGTGGCCTGCGTCACGTCCACCCCGTCAATGGACACCGCGCCCTCCGCCACATCGTAAAACCGCGGCAGCAGATGGCACAGGGTGGTCTTTCCGCCGCCGGAAGGGCCCACCAGGGCCACCGTGCGCCCGGGCTCGATATGCAGGCTGATATGGGAGAGCACCGTCTTGCTCTCGTCATAGACAAAGGTGACGTCTTTAAAATCGATCTCCCCGCGCACCTTCCCCAGATCCCGGGCATCGGGGGCCTCCCGTTCCGGCTCCGCGGCCATGATCTCCAAAAAGCGCTTGAAGCCCGTCATGCCGGACTGGTACATCTCCACAAAGGAGACCAGTTTTTTAATGGGGTTCAGGAAAATCCCCACAAACAGCAGGTAGGCGGCAAAATCCCCCACGTCAATCCTGCCCCAGTACCAGAAGAGCCCTCCCGCCGCGATGGTGATGACATTGAGCAGATCCTGCACAAGGCCGGTGGAGCTGAAAAATTCCGCCATGACCTTGTAGGCCGCGGAACGGGACCTTTCGAAAGCCAGGTTTCCCTGCTGGAACTTCTCCACCTCGTGCTCCCGGCTCCCGAAGGCTTTGGAAACGCGGATGCCGGAAATGCTGTTTTCCAGGTTGGCGTTCACCTCCGCGATCTTGACCCTGGAGTCGGTAAAGGCCTGGTCCAGCTTTACCCGCTTGCGCGCCGCGATCCAGACCAAAACCGGGATGCAGCAGAAGATGATCAGCGTCAGCCACAGGTTGATGCTGCAGAGGATGGCGAAGGAGCCCGCCAGCAGCACAATGGAGATGAAAAGATCCTCCGGGCCGTGGTGGGCAAGCTCGGAGATATCCATCAGGTCTCCCACGATCCGGGACATGATGCTTCCGGTCTTGTGCTCGTCAAAATAGCTGAAGGGCAGCTTCTGCAGATGGGTAAACACATCCCGGCGCATGTGGGCCTGCATCCGCACGCCCACCACATGGCCGTAATACTGCATAAAATAGCTCAGCGCCGCCTTTAAAAGGTACAGCAGCACCAGGACACCCGCCCAGGTAAGCATCAGCCGCATCTGCCGTTTGGGGATGTAGTCGTTGATCATACTGCGGGTGATAACGGGGTAAAACAGGTCGCACACCGCCACGGTGAAGGCAGCAGCCATATCCAAAAAGAACAGGGTGCGGTGGGGTTTATAATAAGCAATCAGTTTTTTCCACATAGATGTCAATTCCGCCCTTTATTCGTTTGGTACTTCCCCCATGGCGATCATGGAATGCCCCTCCTGAATCGCCAGAGAGGAGGTGAGGTAGAAGATCCGGCCGTTTATCCCGGAGGAATAGGACGCCAGGACATGGCCGAAATAGTCCCGGATCTCCGCCAGCTTCTGGCCTTTCTGAACATCCTCCCCCGCTTTGACAAAGGGGATAAAGCAGCCGGTGGCGCCGGCGTTCAGGTAGACCGCCCGGGTCACCCAGGCGGGGCTGGCGGCGGAGGCCTCCGGCTCTCCGGGCAGGACCTTCAGCCAGCGCAGGATGTTCTGTACATCCCTTTTGTCCGCATCCGTCTCCTCCCTGCTCCACAGGCCGTTCCCGCCCCGCTCCAGCAGCACGCCGGGGACTCCCCGGGCAGCCGCGCTTCCGCAGGCGCCGTTTAGAGAAGTGGAACGGATGGCAAGGGGAATGTCCAGAAAATCCGCCGCCCGGCGGGAGAGCTCGGCCACTTCGGGCGCGCAGGCCTGCGGCACAAAGGCAAGCGGCGTCAGCGCCTCATCGGCGTTGCCGGAGTGCAGGTCCATATAAAAATCCGCCTGGCTGTGAAAATCAGAGGTAAGGCACCAGGCCACCCGGTCCCCAATAGTCCCGTCCGGATCACCGGGAAACAGGCGGTTGAGGTTCTTGCCGTCCTCCGGGAAGTGGGCCGAATCCTTGGCCTCAAAACCCATGACATTGGTCACCGGCACCAGGATCACCGCCCCGCTCATTCCCAGGGGGGAGAGTTCCGCGCCCAGTTCAATGGCGGCCTGGATGCCGGGGTATTCCCCGCCGTGGACTCCAGCGGTGATCAGCACTCTTTTGCCATCCGCCTCGCCGTTGATGAGGGTGACGGGAAGCTTCATACCGCTGCCCGGAATGGGGTAATACCCCTGCACCTTTTCCCCTGGCGCCGCCGTCAGGGGGCCTACTGTCATATTCTGTGTCATATTGCTTCTTCCTTTCCGTCAAATCCGGAGGCCGGACATCCGCGGGGCCATCCGGAAAATCAAAAGAACCAGGGGCCCTTTGCAGGGGTCACTGCGCTTCAAAGCCCTGTGCCAGGCGGTACAGCAGCCGCACTCCGCAGCCTGTCCCGCCCGCCGGGCAGAGGGCGCCGGCCTTGCTGTTCCAGGACGGCCCCGCGATATCCAGATGCATCCAGGGCGCTTTGTCGGCAAACTCCCGGATAAAGAGCCCCGCCGTAATGGTGCCGGCCCCTTTCCCGCCCAAATTTTTAATATGAGCTGTCTCCGATTTGTTCTGGCGGGCCAGTTCTTCATCGCAGGGGAGCCGCCAGATCTTCTCGCAGGAACGCTCCGCCGCCCTTTCCGCACGGCTCCACAGGTCCTCGTCGTCCGCCATGGCGGCAATGATCCCGTGGCCCAGCGCCGTGATAGCCGCCCCGGTCAGGGTGGCGATATCCACCACCCTGGCGGCGTGCTCCCGGCGGACGGCCCAGGTCACCGCGTCGGCCAGGGTCAGGCGCCCTTCGGCGTCGGTGTTGCCCACCTCGATATACCGGCCCGACAAAGAGGGGATGATATCCCCCGGGTGGTAGGCTTCCCCGGAGACCGTGTTTTCGCAGGCCGCCACCACCGCCGTCAGGTTTATTTTGAGCTTCAGGTGCGCCGCGGCGGTCACCGCAGCTATGACCGCCGCGGCGCCCGCCATATCGGACTGCATCGTGACCATAGAGTCCGAAGGCTTTAAAGAATAACCGCCGCTGTCATAGGTGATCCCCTTCCCCACCAGGGCCAGTACCTCTCCTTCTGGGTTCCCCCGGTAGCGCAGCAGGATCAGCCGCGGCTCCCGGGCGCTGCCCCGCGCCACCGAGAGAAATGCCTCCAGCCCCTCGGCCCGGATCTCATCCCGCCGCAAGATCTCCGCCTCAAAGCCGCCCCGGCGCGCGGCCTCCGCGGCATACTCCGCCAGCCGGGCGGGGGTCATCACGTTGGAGGGCTCGTTGACCATATCCCGCGCCATGCACACCGCCCCGGCCAGTACCTCCGTCTCCCGGCAGGCCTGCTCCCAGCGCCCCGGCAGGTGGTACCGGCGGGAAGACGCTTTCCCGCCGCTTTTATATTTGCAGAAGGAATAATCCGCCAAAAGCAGCGCCTCGCAGGCTGCGGCGGCCTGTTCCGGGGCAAAAGAGGCCGGCAGCTCCGCCCAGACATCCTCCGCTCCCAGGCGCCGGGCCTCTCCCGCCGCCTTTCCGTATGTCTCCTGAACGCTCCAAAGGGAGGGGGAGTCCCCCAGCCCCATCAGCACAAAGCTGACGATCTTCCCGTCCTTCAGCGCGGAAAGGGAAAAGACCTCCCTCTCCCCGCCGCAAAAAACCCCCGCGTCCTGCGCCGCGGCACAGGCCTCCAAAGCCCCTTCAGGGCCGAAAGCTTTCCCGGAGAGCACCGGACACAGCAGCGCGGGGCAGTGTCCCCACGCCGTATCTTCTTTTTCAAATATCAGGCTCATACTGTAAATACTCCAATCTTGTCTCTTGAATAGGATCCGGCACAGCCGGGCGCCCCTCCGCGCAGGACTCCCCCCGGGAGAAGCGCAAAAGACAAATATAGTATACCACTCTTTCCCATAATAATCCAGAAAAAGCGCCCCGGCCGCGTCCCCGCAAACGTCCCGGGGATGCAATGTCCCCACGGCAATTTCCTGTTTTATAATTTTTTTAAAATTGGGTATTGCTTTTTAAAAAACTCCGTGCTATAATAACATACGTCGTCAGGAAAGGCGGTCAAAAACGCCGGTCCGACAGGCCATGGGGGTGTAGCTCACTTGGGAGAGCGCTTGAATGGCATTCAAGAGGTAAGGGGTTCGATCCCCCTCATCTCCACCAGAAAAACGGAGTCAGGTTTTGAAGTACCTGGCTCTTTTTTTTGCCAAAAAACCGATACTGAAACGCCTTCTGCGGGCCCGGCCGTCGCAGAAAAACCCCTCCGGGGCCCTTTCAGGGCTTTGGAGGGGTTTTTGCACAAAGCTTATTTCAGGTATTTTTCGATCCGGCTAAAACTCTGCGCCATGCTGGGGTTGGGGTTAAACTGGTCGCAGGTGCAGATCTCGAAAGACATGGTGCCCTTATAGTCCATATCCACCAGGTACTGGATATCGGTGTCCAGATCGAGATCGCCGTCGCCCCAGGCCATATGCCCGGTAGGGGTGCCGTCCACGATGTGCACATGGATCAGGTCCTCCCCGAACGTCTCGATGTAATCCTTGGTCGTCTTGCCTTCCAGGTGAAGGGGAACGGTGTCCACAATGGCTTTTACAGCGGGGGAGCTAAGCTCATCGATCATCCGCTTGAGCTGGTCAAGGCGCCAGATCAGGTTGGTCTCCACCCTCTGCAGGTTTTCCAGTGCCAGTACCACACCCATTTTTTCCGCGTATTCGGCAATGTTGCGCAGAGACTCTCGGGAGCGCTTCCAGCACTCCTCATACTCCTCGTTTTCGTACCCGTGTCCGCAGGTCATCAGCATCTTGGGCGCGCCCAGTTCCGCGGCGGCATACACGCAGCGGCGGAAGTGCTCCACGGAGAGCTCGCGGATGGTGGGATCCGGGTCGGCGATGTTGAAGGGGTAGATGATCTGCTCCGGAGTGTAGCAGATCAGGTTGAGCCCTCTGTCGCAGATCAGCTTTTTAATATCCTTCAGGGGAGGATAAGAGGTGTCCAGCGTAAACTGATGCGGGTATCCGCCCCAAAACTCAATACTCTGGACGCCCATTTCCACCATGGAATCCAAAAAATATTCTACCGGGAATTTCTGGTAGCAGATATTCATACCCGCCACCCTTGCTTTGTCGATCTTCAGCATGCTCTCACTTTCCTTTCTTCCTGTCGCTTGTACAGACCTCCGGCCCATTTGCCGGCCTTTTTTACTATATCACATAGAACAATCTATGACAACAGGCGAATAGCACTCGATTTTTTTCCGCGTTTTTGTTTGTTTTTTACAAATCTGTTCCTGCTTTTTCCCGGCCTTTGACGTAAAATATCCCTGAGCCTCGTTTTATTCTGTAAAGGCGCAGAATCCAAGCTCCAGTGGAAAAACTTAAGAATATCTTAAGAAAAATATTTGGCGGTTTGTCAGGTTTCTGCGCTAAACTGAGGGTACAGAAAAAGAGAATGGGGGATCTTTGAAAATGACGACGATCAACATGCTTTCCCACGCAGACAGCGTCCAGGGACACGGCGTGCTTACTGCCCACGACGAACAGGTGGAGCTTGTGCGCACCGAGCTCTCCGACGAATTCTCGGTGCTGGAAAACGCCTGGAAGCCCTGTGACATCACGCATTTCCACACCATCAACCCGGACCTGCTGCTGCGGCTGCCCGGGGCAAAGCTCAAGGGGAAAGCGGTGGGCTACGTTCATTTTCTGCCGGAGACGATGGACCGGAGCATCCGCCTGTGCCCGGTGGCACGGGCGGTGTTCTACCGCTATATCATCTGGTTTTATAAGCGTATGGACTACCTGGTGACGGTCAACCCGTATTTTATCGGGCGGCTGGCCGCCTATGGCGTCGACCCCACCCGGGTGACCTATATTCCGAACTTTGTATCGGAGAAAAAGTTTTTCCGCCTTCCGGAGGAAACACGCCGTTCCCTCCGCCTTGACCGCGGGCTGGACCCGGAGCGCTTTACCGTGGTCTGCGCGGGGCAGCTTCAAAAGCGCAAGGGGGTTTTTGACTTTGCGGAGATCGCCCGGGCCATGCCGGAGCTCCAGTTTGTCTGGGCCGGAGACTATACCTTCGGGAAGCTCTCCGACGGCAGGGAGGAGATCGCGGAGCTCATCCGCACCGCTCCCCAAAATGTCCATTTCACAGGGCTCATTCCCCACGATAAAATGAACGAGCTGTATAATCTGGCCGACGTCATGTTTCTTCCCTCCTATGACGAGCTTTTCCCCATGACGATCCTGGAAGCTATGAACTGCCGCGTCCCCATCCTGCTGCGGGACCTCTCCCTCTACGAGGGCATTCTCTCCGGGTACTATTTAAAGGGCCACCGCAGCGGAGATTTTGTCCGGGAGCTCACCCGCCTGCGGGACGAGCCCACATATTATGAAGACGCCGCCTCCATGGCCTGGAAAGGCCACAAGTTTTACAGCCGCGGCCATGTAGCGCAGCTGTGGCGTCAATTTTACAAGCAGGTATCCTGCGAAAATGCCCGGGAGCTCTCCGTTCAGACCTCCAAGAACCCCTTTCGGGCCTGAAAAAGGAGGGAAATCCATGGAAACCAAGGCTTTTCCCAAAAACCTTGTCAGCGCAGCCAGTTTGGTGGGGCTTATCCTTACGGTGCTCTTCTGCATCTGGGGCATCGCCAGCGAGGTATTTACCTCCCCCGAAGCCCTGGAGCACTTTGTCTCCTCCGCGGGCGTCTGGGGGCCCCTGGTGTTTCTTCTTCTGCAGGTGGTGCAGGTCGTCATCCCCATCATCCCCGGCGGCATCAGCAACGCCGTAGGGGTTATCCTCTTTGGCCCCGTCATGGGCTTTGTCTACAATTACGTCAGCATCTGCACCGGTTCCATCCTCGTTTTCCTCATCTCCCGGCGGTACGGCATGCCGGTACTGCAGCTTCTGTTCAAACAAAAGACCATCGACAAATACATCGGCTGGCTTTCCCGCGGGAAGGCGTATGAGCGTTTTTTTGCCGCCGCCATTTTCTTCCCCGTGGCCCCGGACGATTTTCTCTGTTACCTGGCCGGGCTCACCAAAATGAGCTTTAAGAAATATGTCCTCATCATTTTGCTGTGCAAACCCTTTTCCATCTTCCTTTACAGCATCAGCCTGGCGGCGCTCACCCAGTTCCTGCTGGGGCTTTGACCTCCGCCGAAAAGGCGGCCGAAGCCGGGCAAGGCGCCGCGTCCAAAAGGACGCGGCGCCTTGCCCGGCTTTTCTCTGTTTTCAGCGGTGGAGCACCTCGATCTGAAGGCCCTCCAACACATCCAGGGCCTTTTCGTGCAGGGCCTTGTCCGGCCCTAAAGTACAGGCGGCGTCCACCAACACCCGGCACTCCGGAAGCGCGGCCTTTGCCAGCACCGCATTGGAGATCACACAGATGTTCGACACCAGCCCCACCAGCTCCAGCTCCTCGTACCGGCGGCAGAGCAGATATTCCGCCAGCTCCATGGAGCCGAAAGAGGGTTTGCAGAAGCACGGGGTATCCGGCCCGCGCAGAGCCTCCACCTTTCCGTACAACTGCCAGCCGTCGGTGTCTTTTACACAGTGGATGATGGGCAGCCCCTTTCCCTCCCGGGTCTGCAGATAATCCTCTCCATGGGTGTCGTAGGTAAAGATCACATCCCAGCCGTGCTTTTTATACTCCCGGATCTTATCGCAGATAGGGCGCTCCAGGGCCTCCGCACCGGGGAACCCCAGGCTGCCGCCCACAAAGTCGTTTTGATAATCCACCACGATCAGCGCTTTTTTCATTCTCTTTCCCTCCGGCTGTTTCCTTTTTTCGCTTTTATTATAACCCCCATTGTTCCGGGGCGCAAGCGGCCTCTTTGCATTGACCCGGGCAGGCTTATCCTGTATACTGTGGAAGGTTCCTCTCCCGTGCTCAGGCGTCTGTTTTCGGGCCCTGACGCCGGATCTTATAATAAGGAAGTGCTTTATGAACGTTTTTGATATTATCGGCCCTGTGATGATCGGCCCCTCCAGTTCTCATACCGCCGGTGCCGTGCGCATCGGCCGCATCGCCCGGGCGCTGTTAAACGACGAGCCTGTCTGCGCCCGCATCGGGCTGTACGGCTCCTTTGCCAAGACCTACCGCGGCCACGGTACCGACAAAGCCCTGGTGGGCGGCATCCTCGGCATGGAGCCGGACGATATCCGCATCCGCGACAGCCTCTCTCTCGCCACGGGGCAGGGGCTTCGGTATTCCTTTGAAGAGGCCGTTTTGGAGAATGCCCACCCCAACACCGCCGTCATCGCCCTCACCGGAAAGGGCGGCGGGTCTGTCTCGGTGCAGGGGGCGTCCGTGGGCGGCGGAAACATCGTCATCAGCCGCATCGGGGGCCTGGCGGTGGAGCTCACCGGCCAGTCGGTCTCGCTGATCGTCCTGCACGAGGATACCCCCGGGATCATCGCCACCGTCACCAACTTTATCGCCGCCCAGGGTATCAACATAGGCTCCCTTCGCCTCACGCGTGACCAGAAAGGCGGCCTCGCCGTCATGACTCTGGAGGTGGATTCCCCCATCTCCCCCGCCCTCAACAGCATTGTGAGCCAGCTGCCCCACGTCATCAGCTCCACCGTGCTGGACCCCCAATGATCAGAAAGGAAACAGGTGAAACACCATGATACGATATCACTCCGCAGCGGAGCTTGCCCGGCAGGCAGGCGGACAGAATATCTCCGACCTTGTGCTGGCCGACCAGGCCGCCCAGGCGGAACGTCCCCGTGACGAGCTCTACCGGGAAATGCGAGAGCGCTTCCTCGTTATGAAGCAGTCTGTGGCAGACGGCGTGGCGGAGAACCTCCGCTCCGCCAGCGGCCTCTCCGGCGGAGGGGCCTGGAAGCTTCAGAAGGCGCTGGACGAGGGCCGTACCCTCTGCGGCCCCATGTTTGGCAGCGCCCTGGTCAAGGCTCTGGCCGTTTCGGAGCTCAACGCCTGCATGGGCCGCATCGTGGCCGCGCCTACCGCCGGCTCCTGCGGTATCCTGCCCGCGGCGGTGCTCAGCCTGATGGAAGCCCGGGATATTCCGGAGGAGAAGGCCGTCATGTCCCTGTTCACCGCCTCCGGCATCGGGATGGTGATCGCGAACAATGCCAGTATCTCCGGCGCCGAGGGCGGCTGTCAGGCGGAGTGCGGCAGCGCCTCTGCCATGGCCGCCGCCGCGCTGGTGGAGATGTGCGGCGGCACTCCGGATATGGTATGCCACGCCGTCGCCATCGCACTGAAAAATGTGCTGGGCCTGGTATGCGACCCGGTGGCCGGCCTAGTGGAGGTGCCCTGTGTCAAGCGCAACGCCGCCGGGGTGTCCAATGCCTTTACCGCCGCAGAGCTGGCCCTGGCAGGGATCGAAAGCACTATCCCCGCAGATGAGGTCATTCTGGCCATGAAACGGGTGGGAGACGCCATGTCCGGCTCTTTGAAGGAAACCGCCGAAGGCGGGCTGGCTGCCACCCCCACCGCTGTGGCCATCCGGCAGAAGATCTTCGGTCAGTAATTCCCCACCGCTGTGGCCCGGACGCAAAAGGCCTGGGCGCAATTTAAAAAGAGGTGTTTTGGAATGGAGAAGCAGCTGCTTTCCCTCGCGGAGGAAATGATCGCCTACAACGGCAAAGACCCAGCCCGGATCCAGCATTTTTAAAGGTATACGGTTTTTCCCGGCTGATCGGCCATGCGGAAGGGCTGGAACCCGGCCTTCAGTTCACCCTGGAGGCCGCGGCTCTGGTCCATGATATCGGCATCCGGCCCGCGGAGGAAAAATACGGCAGCTGCGAGGGCCCGCTCCAGGAGAAGGAAGGTATCCTCCCCGCCCGGGAGATGCTCTCCCGCCTGGGTTTTGACCCCGCCGTCACCGGGCGGGTGTGCCGCCTGGTGGGGCAGCACCACACCTATCACCCCATGGACGGGGCGGATCATCAGATCCTTGTGGAGGCGGACTTTCTCGTGAACCTCTTCGAGAACGCCTCCCCGGACGCCGCGGTATCCTCGGCCCTGCAGAAAATTTTCCGCACTGAAACGGGAAAACGGATCGGTCGCGTCATGTTCGGCACAGGCTCCGGGGTTTGTTGACATCCAGAGGGTTTTAGCATACAATGGAGCAGCTTATCCATAGAAATTTTTAAAAGAGGGCCGGGTCTTTTCTTCCAAAACGGAGGGGAAGAGCCGTCTCTTTCTTTCCAGCCGACAGGGCCCTCCCCCGCCGCGCGGGAAGCGGAGCGATCGAGATCGGCAGATTGGAGCAGTTTTATGAAAATCGTCATTGTCGGAGACGGCAAAGTGGGCTTTACCCTGACACAGCAGCTCTCCAAGGAGGGCCACAACGTGGTGGTGATCGATTCCAGCAACCAGGCGCTGGAAAACTCCGTCAATGTCCTGGACGTCATCGGCATCCACGGCAACGGCGCCAGCTATGCTGTGCAGATGGAGGCGGACGTCCCCCATTGCGACCTGCTCATTGCCGCCACCTCGACCGATGAGCTGAACCTGCTCTGCTGCGTGCTGGCCCGCAAGCTCGGGGCTAGGCACACCATCGCCCGGGTAAGGAACCCGGAATACTCCCAGCAGCTCCTGTTCATGAAGGAAGAGCTGGGGCTCAGCATGTATGTCAACCCGGAGCTCGCCGCCGCCAACGAAGCTGCAAGGACCCTCAGCTTTCCCTCCGCCCTCAAGGTAGAGACCTTTGCCAAAGGCCGGGTGGACCTGGTTGAGATCAAGCTGCGGCCGGGCAGCGTGTTGAACGGCCTGCCCCTGCATGCCCTCTACTCCAAATACCGGGTACATATTCTCGTCTGCGCCGTGCAGCGGGACAACCGTGTCTATATCCCCACCGGAGATTTTATTCTCAAGGAGGGGGATAAGATCAATATCACCGCGTCTCCCCGGGAGATCCTGTTTTTCTTCCGCGCCATCGGCATTCTCACCGAAAAGGTGCGCAATGTCATGATCGTCGGCGGCGGCAAGATCGCCTATTATCTGGCCCGTTCCCTCACCGAGAGCGGCATGCGGGTCAAGATCATCGAGATCGATAAGGAGCGCTGTCAGCAGCTGTGCCAGCGGCTTCCCGGGGTCATGATCATCCACGGGGACGGCACGGACGAGGAGCTGCTGCGGGAGGAGGGCATTGAGGCCACCGACGCCTTTGTGGCCCTTACGGATTTTGACGAGGAGAACATTATTATTTCCATGTACGCCGGCACCAAGCAGGTCCCCAAGGTCATCACCAAAATCAACAAGCTCTCTTTTCTGGACATTTTGGGGAATTCCGGCATTGAAAGCGTGATCTCGCCCAAACATATCACCTCCAACCAGATCGTCCAGTATGTCCGCGCCATGGAAAACTCCTTTGGAAGTTCCAACGTGGAGACGCTGCACCGCATCGTAAATAACCAGGTGGAGGCGCTGGAATTCCGCGTGCGGGAAAAAAGCCGTATCGTGGGTGTGCCGCTGAAGGATCTGCAGCTCAAAAAAGACCTGCTCATCGCCTGTATCGTCCGCAACAGCCAGCCCATCATCCCCGGCGGGTCTTCCACCATCGAGGTGGGGGACGGCGTCATTGTGGTCACCACAAACCCCCATTTTCAGGATTTGTGCGATATCCTCAAATAATTCTGCGCGGCAAAAAGCCGGAGGACCGTATGAACTATAAGATGATCTTTCACATCCTCGGCTCCATTCTCAAGGCCGAGGCCTGCCTGATGCTCCCCTCCGCTCTGGTGGCTGCCGTCTACGGGGAAAGCTGCCTTGGCGCCTTTGCGGCGGCTATTTTGTTTGCGCTGGCCGCGGGGGTCCTGCTCTCCTGGAAGAGGCCGGCTGACTCCGTCATCTTTGCCCGGGAGGGCTTTATCGTGGTGGGGCTCGCCTGGGTGGTCATGTCGCTGGTGGGTGCGCTGCCCTTTTACCTCAGCGGAGAGATTCCCTCCTTCTGCGACAGCTTTTTTGAGACTGTCTCCGGCTTTACCACCACCGGTGCCAGCATTCTCACCGAGGTGGAGCACCTGCCCCGGGGCCTTCTGTTCTGGCGCAGCTTTACCCACTGGATCGGAGGCATGGGGGTGCTGGTGTTTGTGCTCACCATCCTGCCCCTGGCGGGAGAGCGTTCCATGCATCTTCTGCGCGCGGAGGTACCGGGCCCTTCCGTAGGCAAGCTGGTCCCTAAAATGCGCTCCACCGCCATCATCCTGTACAGCATTTACCTTGCCCTCACCGTTTTGGAGGTCATTTTGCTGGTCGCAGGCGGGATGCCCCTGTTTGACAGCCTGGTCAACTCCTTTGCCACCGCCGGTACCGGGGGCTTTTCCATCCGCAACGCAAGCATCGCGGCCTACGGCAGCGCCTATGCGGACGGCGTGATCGGCGTATTCATGCTGCTGTTCGGCGTCAACTTTAACCTCTACTATTTTCTGCTCATCGGCAACTTTTCCGCCGTCTGGCGCAGTGAGGAGCTGCGCTGCTATCTGGGTATCGTCGGCCTCTCGGTCGCCGCAATCACCCTCAACACCCTTTCCTCCTACGGGCGGCTTTCCACCGCGTTCCGCTACGCCTTTTTTCAGGTTTCCTCCATCATCACCACCACCGGCTTTGCCACGGCGGATTTTGACAAATGGCCCGCCCTTTCCCGCTGTATTTTGGCGGCGCTGATGGTGCTGGGGGCCTGCGGCGGTTCCACCGGGGGCGGCATCAAGGTCTCCCGGCTGGTCATCGCCGTCAAATCCACCCTGGCGGAATGCCGCCGCATGCTGCACCCACGGTCGGTAGAGATAGTAAAGATGGACGGAAAGGCCGTTTCGGAGAGCACCGTCGCGGGCGTTCATATCTTTTTGGCCGCCTACTGCTTTGTCCTGGCCGGGTCTGTCCTGCTGGTGGCGCTTGATAATTTTGATTTTACCACCACCATCACCTCTGTGCTGGCCTGCCTTGGGAACATCGGCCCCGGCCTGGGCGCCGTTGGGCCCATGGGCAATTTTTCCGGCTTTTCTGTGTTTTCCAAGCTGATACTCTCCGCCGACATGCTGCTGGGGCGGCTGGAGATCTTCCCCATGATCATGCTGTTCTTCCCCTCCGTGTGGCGCAAACGCTGACCCTGCCCCGCGCCTGCGGCCTATGTGCCGGAAGCGGCTGCCGCGCAGGCCGCTTCCCCCTTGCCAAAGCAAATTTTTACGTTTTTTTAAAAAATCGCTGGACTTTTTTACAACTATGTGTTATACTTATAAACACTTTCGGAGGCGTAGCTCAGCTGGTTAGAGTGCCTGCTTCACACGCAGGAGGTCCTGGGTTCGAGCCCCAGCGTGTCCACCAAAAAAGAGGCCTGATCTCAAAGGGGATCAGGCCTCTTTTTCTGCGTTTTCCGGCAGGTTTTCCCTCTTTCCGCACCGCGGAGCAGAAAACGCGCCCGGAAACATACCGCATGCCGGCTTCCATCTGCCGAAGGCTGACTGCGGGCCCCGCGCTCCCGGGCCTCTCCGACGGCTCCTTCCGGCCCTCCGCGCCATGCGGCTTTACCCAGGCCCTG
Organism: Oscillospiraceae bacterium; assembly: GCA_022768545.1. Classification (GTDB taxonomy): domain Bacteria; phylum Bacillota; class Clostridia; order Oscillospirales; family Ruminococcaceae; genus JALELV01. The sequence continues at coordinate 1,323 of JALELV010000109.1, read as the reverse complement.
AGCCTGTGGTACACTAAGACATATTTTCACAGAGAGGAGACCGTTATGCAGCAAATTCTGCTTTTGGAGGATGACGCAGCTCTGGGGCATGGGGTCCGGATGGCCCTGCAGGCCCCGGAGACTGTCATTACCCTCTGCGCCACCCTGTCGCAGGGGCGCGCCGCCCTTTTGAAGCGGCCCTACGACCTGCTGCTTTTGGATATCAATCTGCCGGATGGCAGCGGGCTGGAGCTGCTGCGGGAGAGCAAGGCACTCCGGGTAGAGGTCCCGGTGCTCCTGCTGACCGCCAACGACCTGGAAGCCGACGAGGTGGCCGGGCTGGAGCTGGGCGCCGATGACTACATCATTTTCTATGGCGGTGCTGCGGGCCCAGGTAAATGCCCAGCTGTGCCGGGGCGCGGCCCAGCAGCCTGCCGGCCTGGAGACCGACCCGTTTCATTTTAACTTTGACCGCATGGAGTTCCGAAAAAACGGAGTCCCCGTGGAACTGAGCAAAACAGAGCAGAAGCTTTTGCGCCTGCTGGTGGAGCACCGGGGGCAGATCCTGGAGCGCTGCGTCCTGCTGGACCGCATCTGGACCGACGGTGCAACTATGTGGACGAAAACGCCCTCTCCGTAACGGTAAAGCGCCTGCGGGAAGCAGAAGCGTAACAGGAGGCCGTCCCGGCGTTTCCAAACCGTCTTTTCGTTTTCAAGGCTTTGCCCCTGCGGTAAGGGGCAAAAGTTATAAAAAGCACGGCCGCACCTTCGGCGCAAAAACCTGTAGCTTTCTTTCTGCGGTTTCCCGGCAGAGGGAGGAGCCTCCCCCCTGCCGAAACGGAAACCTTTTTTCCTTTGCATGCCGGTGTTTTCCCCGTCTGTTTTACCGTGTCATCCCCGCTTCTGTCAAGGGGTTTTTGGCTCCCAGGCAGGGATGGCTCCCTTTTTCCAAAGCTTTCCCTTGACAAGATTTTGTTTTTGTGGTATAAATGTATAGCATCTTTGATGCTCTATCCTTCCCCGCCGGAACAGGCAGGGCGCAGAAACAAACCTGGGGGCGTAGCTCAGCTGGGAGAGCGTACGGTTCGCATCCGTAAGGTCGAGAGTTCGATCCTCTTCGTCTCCACCATTGGACGCATATTCGAACCCTACATTGTATGGGGAACGGTATTCGTTCAAACCAAAAGACACTCCTTGTCTTAATTGACAGGGAGTGTCTTTCTTTTTTGTGCAGTTTTAATAATTTTGAGTTCGACTCTCCAATTAAAAAAGTTCGACGCCCCAATGGGGTAAGCCCTTAAATCTACCCAATTGGCACTTCATCCGAGGTTTCTTTTGGACTCT
>JALELV010000097.1 GCA_022768545.1 Oscillospiraceae bacterium | reverse complement strand
TCGAAGCGCTCGTAATCCAGGTTTCCCCCGGGCTGTGAAAACCGCTGCACCGTGCGCTGCTCCGGCCGCAGGAAATAATCGTCCATATGGAAAAGGCGGCAGTCAAAAAGCTCCCGAAGCAGCGCCCCCAGGTGGCTCTTGCCGCTTCCGCTGCAGCCGTCCACTGCCACAAGGGCGCTCCCCTTTAAAAGGAGCTGCTGGTCTATGGCGCAGAGGACGGGAAACCAGCGCTCGATCTCCCGGCTCACCACGCGGTAGGCCGGCCGATAGGCCCGCCGGTATTCCTCACTGTGGCTCATCGGCGGGAAACCCTCCCTGCGGTACTGCTCCCAGCAGCGGTCCAGCTCCCCGGCAGAAAACGGAAGCTTCCCCTCCAGACACAGCCTTCTCAGCAGCCGGAATTTCTCCTCCAGACCCGTAAGGCTGCCCCGGGGACGGCCCGCCTCCAGTACAAAGGCGGTGTTTATCCGCTCCGCCGAAAGCGGAAGCTCCTTTGCCAGATACATCCGGCACAGCCCGCCGCCGATGTCCTCAAAATGGATCCCGGCGCCTCCGGGACATTCCCCGCATTCGGCTTTCAGCCTGCAGAGGGCCTTTTCCCTGTCCTCCACCATATGCCCGCCGCCAAATTCACTCTGGTACAGCAGCTTGATCATGTCCCGTACCTCCATGTCGGGGTAGCGGCGAAAATGCTCCAGCAGGATACGTTCCATTTTGTATTTACACCTTTCTCAAAACCTTGCTTTTCTGAAGCGCCAGCACAAGGAGCGGGAGAAGCACGATCTGCACGATAATACCGGGCACCGCCTGAATAAACGCCCCCGCCACAAACGCCTGCCAGCCAAATTCGGTCCCACCCGCCATCATAACCCAGCGGACGATACCCCAGACCACCCGGCCCCCCAACATGGCACCCACCAGAGAAAGATAGATATTGACCGTCTTTTTGGGCAGCAGCTGATACAACAGCCCGCACAAGGCCCCATAGGCCGCCAGCTCAAACATCATGGAGACCGCCGTGGGGTACATGGGCGGCATTCCAAAACACAGGCTGCGCAGGATCGGCAGCACGGCCCCCACCGCCAGCCCGTATTTCCACCCCAGCACAAACCCGCACAGCAGCACCGGAATGTGCATTGGCAGCAGTGCCGAGCCGATCTCCGGGATCTGTCCGGTCAAAAAGGGAAGCACCATCCCGATGGCGAGGAACAGAGCCGCCAGCACCAGCCGGTAGGCTATAGATTTTGTCTGAATGATCATGGTAAATCTCCTTCCAAAAATAAATGCCACAACAAGTCTTGCCCTTTTTTCTAAAAGGGCAGGCACCTTCGTGGCACTTTTCTGGTTTTACCATATTCGCTGCGGCTTGAGCAGGCAGAACGTGCTCTTCCCCGCACCGGCCGGCTTCCTGCCAGGCATGGGCGCCGCCGTAAAGGCGCAAAGGGGAGCATATCCCTGCTACTGTTTTGCATATTTTAGCATTTTGCCCGGGCTTTGTCAATTTTTCCTGTACCGACTATTCCTTCGACGCCGCCCGCACAAAGGCCTGAAAGATCTTCAGGTGCTGCGGGTATTTTGCCGCCAGCGTCTCGGGGTGCCACTGTACCCCCAGGGTGAACGCGGCCCTGCCCTCGCGCTCCACCGCTTCGATCACCTGCGGACAGTGCTCGTCCCACGCCACCGGCACCCAGCCTCTGCCCAAAGCCTTGATACACTGGTGATGAAAGGAATTCACCTCCGTCATCTCTTCGCCGATGATTTGAGCAAGGAGAGACTCTCCCGCGATCCGCACCCGCTGGGAGGTCTCCTGCATGGGAACCATGCTGAAGGAGTGCGGGGGAAGCCCATCGGATACCATATCCTGATGCAGTGTCCCGCCCGCGGCCACGTTAAACAGCTGAATTCCCCGGCAGACCCCCAGCACAGGGAGATCCGTCTCCTCCAGGGCAAAGCGGACAAGTTCCAACTCCTGCCGGTCACGGGCAGGCTGGATCGCCCCCACCTTGCCGCTGTTTGGCTCTCCGTAGCACAGGGGGTTTAAATCGTTACCGCCGGAAAAAACCACCCCGTCCAGCCGCGCAAGCGTTTCCCTTGCGTCCTTCAGGCAGCCGCACAGCGGCAGAATCACCGGAAGGCCCCCCGCCGTCTCCACGGCGCGGATATAATCATCCGCCAGCAGGTGCCACTGCTGCAGCTTTCCTCCGATATCGCTTTTGACACAGGGCTCATCGTCAAAAGAATAGTTCGTGGTGATCCCGATCAAAGGCTTGTTCATGGTCTCCATCTCCATACTTTACAGTTTTGTTTTTCAGTATATCCTATTTGGCCTTTGAAATCAATTTTATTGTGTTTACAGCTTCTAAAATAAACCAAAAAGTATAAAACAGGTCTTTTATTTCCGGATTTCTGTGATATAATAAACGTGTCATTATTTATTCCCCGGGGCGAGGCGTCTCCGTGTTCAGTATCGGGCCATGCGCTGCGATATTGCCCTGTACCCTTCACAGATGTACGCTATGCAGGCGCTCCTTTGGGGGGCCGCCGCTGTGACTATTTTATTCTTTGGGAGGTACCATCATGGATGTAAAAGAAAAAGTTTTGGAAGTTATGAAAGAGGCCGGGAAGCCCCTCAGCGCCGGCGAAGTGGAAAAGCTCTCCGGGTTGGACCGCAAGGAGATCGACAACGCTTTTAAAGCCCTGAAAAAAGAAGAGGCTATCGTCTCCCCTGTCCGCTGCAAGTGGGAGCCTGCCAACAAATAAAATCTACAAAATGGAAAAATCCCGCCTGAAAATACAGGCGGGATTTTATTTTCTCAGGTTTTCGGGCCATCCAGACCGTTTTTCTTTTTTTCCCAGTAGGCGGCCATGGTCCAGCCAGGCTCTTCGGTCACTTCTCTTCCCAAAAAGGAAGGGGGCAAAAAGGCGGCAGCCTCCTCTTCCGTCCGGAACTCAACCTCCGCGTAAAAAAATTCCGAAGGCTCTCCCCCATCCACTCTGCTGCACTCCAGCGTATGTCCGTCCGGCAGCCGGTAAAGGCGCCTTTCTTTCCGGATCATGGGGGCGGGAAGCAGCTTTTCCAGCTCCCGGAACTGTTCTTCGGTGAGCTCCAGCTCTGTCTCCTGCCGCACCAGGGTACCCTCCCCTTTAAAGCAGAGGCGATAGGTCTCGCGGCCCGCCTGCCGTTTGCTGCGGATACGGACCACCGGGCTGGTGCAGAGGTATCCCTGCCGCATTTCCGCCCGGGCCGTCTCCGGAAGCTCCGGAAAACCGCACATCAAAAATTTTCGCTCGATCTCCATTCCCCGCATCGTTTCCTCACTTTTCCCATTTTCGCTGTACAGCAATAACGCAGAGCGGCGCCGCCGCTCTGCGTTATTTTGATCATTTATCTTTTTTGCCGTCTCTGGTGCGGAGGATCACTCCCGCGCCCAGCAGGACAGCTCCCATCATCGGAATTGCCCCGGAGCTGCGCCCGGTCTGAGGAAGATTCGCCAGAGGCACATCATCCTCTTCGATGATCTCGTAGGTGGGGTCATCGCCTTTATCCTTTTTCACTTCGTTCCCGGTAAAGACCCAATCCACCTTGGCGATCGCATTCTGATACTCATTCCCCAGAGAAGCAGGCGCCGTGATCTCGGCTATCAGGGAAACGTCGTTCCCCCGGCTGTAGGTTCCCAGGAAAATAGAGTCCACCATGGTGGAATAGCTTCCCTCAAAGTCCGTCTGCGGTACTCCGCTGGCCGGGCCGCGGTAGATAAGCGTCTCCGCAGCACCCACTTTAAGTTTCAGCTCAAGCGCCAGCTCGTCGATCAGCTTCTGGGCCAGAGCATACTCTTCGTCAGAGGCAAATTCCTCGCGGGCGGTAGGCTGCGCACGCAGGTAAAGTTTTACCTTGCGGGAATCGTTATTTGTGATTCGGATCGTTTGAGTTTGAACGTCGCCAGGCATCAGGTCGCGCATGTTGGGGAACAGATCGTCAAGATATTCGCTGCCAGAGGAAAAAACGATCCCTTCGGAGTTTCCTTCCCAAATCACGTTGCTTTCCTCAGCGGCAGCCGCCGTGACACAGGAACCCAGCAGCAGAGCCCCGATCAGCAAAATGCCTGCAACTCTTTTCAGATGTAACTTTTTCATTGCACCATTTCCTTTATGGGAGCTTTTGCAGCTCCGCTCAAGTTTACTGAGACCGTTTTTCTAAACTTTCCGTCTCCATTGTACCCGAAGTGCCGAAGAAACACAAGTGGGTCTTAATCAGGCGGTAAAGCCCGCGAAGGAAGCGGCGGGGTCAGCGGCGTCAAACGCAATGTTTGCGGTCTGGATCGCCTCCGCGGTAATGCCGATCTGGAAGTTTGCACCCTGGAAGCCATTTCCCCAGCTGGCGGGAACAACGACCTGATCGAACAGGGTAACGCTGGCGCCGGTGGCAAGAACGCCGCCGTTGGCAATATAGTAGTAATAGGTCACACCGTTGTCGACTACTTTTTTCCAAACCGCGGTGTCAATGCCTGCCGCATAGGTCACATCCTGTGTGGCAGGATCTACCACTTTATGCCGTACATCTGCCTCGCTGAAGGTATAATTGTCAGAAGAGTTCCCGCTGTTTACAACGGTAGGCCACTCCACCTTGACACGCAGATATGCGGGTGCATCATTGTTGGTCACAGTGGGGTCTTTTTCCAACAGGTCGCCGGGCATGATGTTGGAATATTCCTTGCCGTAAACGCTGTTTGCGCTGAAAGCTCCGGTCTCGGTCAGGGTGATGTCCAGACCGTCCATAGTGATCACGTTGGTCGCAGCCTCTGTATCGGTAAAATAAGCCAAAGTACCGCCGACGATCAGCATTGCACACAGCGCAGCAGCCATGCAGATCAAAACAATTTTCTTTTTCATACGTTTCTCCTTGCAGTTTGTTTGCCCTGCTTCCCGGGCCCCCGGTCTGGTTCTATCGGAGGCCGAAGAAGAAAGGGCAGATCACATATCTTTGTTCTTTTTCTTAAGGTCAGGCATACAGAGCGTTCAGGTCAGCCTGAGCGGCGGTGAAGTCGGCAACGTAACTGTCGCTGATCACCTGAACAGCCTCAGCGGTAACGGTGACGTTAAACCCGTCGGAAATGCCTTCCAGGTCGGCAACGGAAACGCCGGAGCCTGCAATGTTCACATCGGTGAAGAGGGCGGTGGTGGCGTTCTTGCCGGTCTCATCCTCCAGCTTTACGGTGTAATAATAGTAATCGCCGGTTTTGGTCCAGTTTGTGCCGGCCAGCCCGGTCAGGGTGATCTTGTTGGCGGCAACCAGTGCATCCAGAGCAGTCTGCTGAGACGCGGTCTTGGCGGTGAATACGAACTTGGCTCTCACCCAGGCGTCTTCGCTTCCGGTCTCCAGGTTGATGACGGGGTTCTTATCGAAGTTCGCGCCAGGAACTACTTTATGAGCATCCTGGGGGTTCCACTCGGTCTCGGTCAGGGTGATATCCAGATCGCCCACCGTAAAGGTATTGACTGCCTGATCCTTGTCGGTAAAATAAGCCAGGGTTCCACCGACGATCATGACCGCACACAGGGCAATTGCCATACTGAGAACAACGATTTTCTTTTTCATGATAATTCCTCCATGATTATAATAATTTGACTGCTTTTATAAAAATCACGCCTGTGATTTGAGAGCTTCCGGAATGGAAGAGCCCCACGCCGCCTGGGCGGCGCCGCCCTCCGCCTGAATGGAATCCGCCAGGACCTGGATCTCCAGATGTGCCCCTTCCGGGATCTTATCTGCCCTGACACTTTCTAAAAGGTAATCGGTATAGGCGTCCGGGGCTACCGGAGCGGTAAAGTAATAGTAGTCTCCCGCCTTTTCCCATTGGGTCCCGGAGCTGAGGTTCAGCGTCACCGCGTACTCTCCGCTCAGCGCGGAAAAGGGAAGTCCGTTTCCGTCAGCATCCCGCCAGGTGGGAACCAGCATCACGCGGATATAGGCGTCCACTGCTTTTCCCAGGGTATCGGCGTTCTGCACCCTCACCTGCTTGGGATATTCCTGTCCTGCCGTCAGGACCCCGGGGGTAAACTTCTCGTCTACCTTGGCGTCCACAAGCCCAATCGTAAGCTCGTTGTCCGCCTGCTCCGAAGCCGCCATCCAGGCCAGCGTACCACCCGCCAGCAAGGCTGCCAGAACAAGCGCCGAACAAATCAGCAAGAGCCGTTTCTGATTCATTTTGAAGCCTCCTCTTTTTGTGGGGGTTGTTCGCCGCCCTGCTTTTTGTCGTCTATTTTGTTCAGCACATCCGGAAGGAAAACAAGGATAGCCAAAACCAGAAGCGCCGTCACCGCTACGATCTTTCCCCTGGATGTTTCCAGGAAACCGGAAACATAGCCTAAATACGGAATGGAAAACACCGGCCGGCCTACCAGGTTGTTAAAGTGTACCGGGTTTAGGTCCTCGCTGTCGTTGGCATCGCCCTTTGTGGTAAAGCGCTGATTTTCCGCGTCAATGGCGGTCACCCGGTGGGTGACCACCACCAGATCCTCATTGAGGACGAAGGTGATAGGGTCTCCCACTTGGATCTCGCTTGCAGGTACTTCTTTTACATAAATCAGGCTTCCCACATGGTAGGTAGGCTCCATACTGCCGCTGAGCACTGTGAAGGGCCGCCATCCGGCTACCCTCGGCGCCACTAGCGCCAGCGTGGCCAGAACCACCAGAGCCACCAGAAGGTTGGAACATATTTTTCCAATGGTTTTCAATACTTTATTCACGTCTGCCCTCCGTCCCGCACATCTTCATTATCTGAAAATATTCTGATGGGAGGTGACGTCTCCGACCCAGCTGTTGTTGGTCAGGGTATTGGCAAAGTCTGCCGTATCGTTTGGGTTTGCGCTGCTGAGAACTTTTGTCTGCACCGCGTCACCTTCGGGGGTGTATCTCCACGCCCAGTCGGTATCCTCCTCCACCGTATAGGTGCCGGCGGGAAGGCCTACCAGCGTCACACTGCCCTCATACCTGCGGGTAGCGCTGTTATAGGTGGGAACAATCACCTCGCGGGAGATCACCGCGCCGTCCTTCTTCACCTCAAAGACAAAGCTCTGCTGCGCGTCTACCTCGTCGAAGACGACGGGATAATTTTTCCCAATGGTTTTGGTGATCGTAAGGGTACCGGTGGAAACATGAACCGTGAACCAGCCGTTTCCGACAGCCGGAGTTGCGTGTGCGATATGCCCGGCTCCCGCATCGGCACAGCTCCAGGTGTAGGTGACATAGCCGTTAAAGCTCTCGTCATCCTGGGCGTCCTGCCGGTATGCCTTTACATCATAATGGGTCTCCGCCGCGGGGGAAACCGTGGTGCTGCTCACCGCAGCGGCCGTGCCTCTGGGAGTAATGAACTCATAAACCAGGGTCGGGGCGCTGGGGCTGCCCACCGCGATCCAGCTGTTCTGTTTCTCTGTCCAGGAGGCGGTACCTACCCGGTTGGTCAGGTCGGTGCTTTCCCCCTGGAAGATCACCGTGTCGGTCAGCGGCACTGTGGGCTTCAGCACATGGATCGTACCGTCCGCAGTATAGCTCTTCGCCGTCACCGTGGGGACATTGTCCGTGCTGCTGCCTATACCGGAAGCCGGTGTAACCTTCACCCGCAGGGTGTAGGCGGTATCCGCAGTGGGCTTTGCGCCCGCCGCAGGGGTCGGCATGCTGTATTCGAATCCAGTGCCCGGGTCAACGATCCAGCCGGAAGCGGTGTTTGCCAGGCTCTCCAGGTTTGCGGTGCCGACGGTGTCACCCAGGTAGAGATACGCATCCTTGGCGCTGATCTCATATTTCAGGGGAACATCCACTGTGGGCTTTCCAAACCCTTTAAAGCCGTCCTTATTGGTATTGTAGACGTAGTAGACACCGGAACCGTCGCCGTTGGTGGGAACGTTGTTGTTGCCCACGTATTTATCCTTTGCCTTTACATACAAAGACGCGCTCCAACTCTCGTCCTCACCGCCGTTTTCTGTGTCGTCGTGGCCGATATCGGTCACCCACTCCACATAGCAGGCGGATCTGTCGGAATCATACTTCACCTGCCCCACCGCGTTATCCGCACCGGAGACGGTTTTGACGCCGTCCTTTGTGATCCAGTCGCCGGTAACAAGGGCCGTGCCGTTTTTGTCCACCAGGTCGAAACGGGGGTCGATATAATCTCTTACCGTTCCGCTCATGGAGCCAAAGAGATTACTGCTGAGGTTTTTGAACATCTCGTTCAAACCAGAAGCTCCGTCGGTGCTGACCGTTGCATAATACTTGGCTTTTTCCTCTTCCGTTACACCAGAAGCCCAGTTTTTCATCGTGGAAGCTGTGCTGGTTTCAACGTCAATGCCAGCCACATACAGCTCCATGCCCGCATTCTTAATTTGGCGGGCATAGCCATCAGGCCAAGAGTACAATCCGAAGGAACCTGCCTCCTGCATGGGGTCTGTTCCGTTATAGATGCCATCTGTCAGCAGTACCACTACCTTTTTCCTCTCTGTGGCACTGGTAGAAACAGGCTCCCACTTGCTGGGTGTAGTCAGGATATCGTAAGCAACGCCAAGGCCGCTGTTGGTCTGCGTTCCTCCCAAAGGCATCAGGGAGTTGGCACCTTCTTTGATCAAAGAACGGTGGGCCGCTGCATCAAGCAGCTGGTAAGAGTTATACGATGCATCCACATGGGTGGTGCCATCTCCGTAGCCGGAACTCGAGAAGGAGACTACCCCCACCCGGCTTCCCGCCGGCACCTGGTCGATAAACGCTTCCACGGCATCCTTTACAAGAGACATCCTGTCTTTTCGAACCCAAATATAGTCGTTTTCGCCAACTGTATTGTTTGTCGTACTGCCATCACCGTACTGCCATTTGGAGCGTGCCGCACTGTAACTCATGCGTCCATTCATTTCCGCATCAGAAGTATCTGTTGAAGTCAAGCCGTTGGTACTGTTTTTCTGAGTACGGAAATAATAGTACTCCTTTGTTGTGTCAAGAGAGGCTTTTACATTTTTAAACTGACCCAGAAGAGTGTAATTGCTCTTATTAAAACCATCGCCAGATCCGCGGTACTGCATACTGCCGGAACGGTCGATGACCAGCACGATATCCAGAGCTTTGGAACTCAGTGTGGTGCCGGAGTAGTCTCCGCCCAGGTCGATCCGATAGGTCCGGTAATCGGGGTCGGTGGGGTCATCCACACCGGCTGCATCCTTTGCCTCTGCCGTCTTGGAAACGGTAAGCTCCGAACCGGGGTCGATGATCGCGGTTCCGGTGGTAGCCGTATCCGTAAAGGCCTGCGGCATGCCGTCCGCTGTCAGAACAAGCGGGATGGAGACCTTGCCGCTGGAGCCAAAGTCACTGGTGGTCTTGGCCACCGTCACCTTAAAGGTCAGAGTGTGAAGGGTATTCTCCAGGGACACCGGCAGGCCGTCACCGGCTGTCAGGGTAGCTGCCGTCTGCGGCACCCCGTCCAGCACGATATCGCTGATCGTGGCAAGATCAATGTTTGCATAACCGGAACCAAGTTTGATGTGGGAGGGGAAACCCCCGGAAGTTCCGGTAAAGTTGTAGCTGTTCTGGAAGGTGTATTTCACCGTGAGAACATCGCCTGCAGAAGCCTTGTAGCTGGAATCCTGCGCCGGCATATCCGCCTTGGCGGCGCCGTTTGCCTCTGTAATGAGGATCGCAGTCTCCGGTTCATACCCAAGGTAAGCAAACTGGTCGAAAGTAACGGAGCAGTCTGTCTTACCCGAACCAAATTTGACGTTATAATTCGTTCCGGCGGTGTATCCGATATAGGCCATTAAAGCATCGGCACCGTCAAGGCCAAAATAGGTTCGCACCTGATTTTCGCTGAGAGTGGCCGAAAGCTGACGAATATCACCTTTTGCATCGGTCAGCTGATAAACCAGATGGTAAGAACTGTCGCTGCCGCTGACAGCGGGGTCACCAGCCGCCTGCCAGTACAGAACCGAGGACACGGCGCCCTTGATGGCGTCAACATCGTCCTGAGTGGTAAAAACATAACGATCTAAATAATCCCTCTGTCGAATGGAGTTGCGATTATTTCCTGTGGCATGCAGCGCAAGATGAACTGTATTCGGCTCCCACACAGAATATCCGGAACCGGAATAGCCATTCAAATCCTGCTCATCAATATAATCGTCAGAACTCGTGACATTTCGGGAATTGTCATGCTCAATAACCAAAGCATTAAGAATTCTCTCATGGCTATGGGCAGCGTATACTCCCAATCCATGGCCATCGCCGCCCACTGCAGAAGTACCATTGGGGTCATTGTGCAGAACAATTGCAATTCCATCCGCGGCATTGGAAAGCTGCAAAGTGGAACGAAGCACAAAAGACTTTGTTAAATCAACTTTATTGGAGGAATTAATTGCACCTGTCTGATATTGATTCCCCCTTCCTTTTGTCAATGTCAAGGTATTACCGGAAACCGTGGGATTAAATCCACTTACTCCATTGCCTACTGCCTCGGCAAAAAAGGTGTCAAGCACTGTTTCGCCGCCGGAAACCGTGGGGATCGTGATAACAGGAGAAGCCGCCATGACGGCAAAACCGGAAGCGGCGCGGCTTTGGGGCCGGCCGGTCACCACATTGCTGCTGGTGCTCTCAATTACCTTGGCGCCGGTGACTGTACCGCTGCCGCCGGTCTGTTTTTCTTCCTCAGCGTACACTACAAAGGCGCCGGCTACCTGAGATTCCACCTCCGGGGCCTCCTCAGGTTTTCCCTCAGAAGCGGGAGCCTCGGGCTCCTCCTCGGGCTTTTCCTCAGAGGCGGGGACTTCGGGCTCTTCCGCAGGCTTTTCCTCAAAGGCGGGGGCTTCGGGCTCCTCCGCGGGCTTTTCCTCAAAGGCGGGGGCTTCGGGCTCCTCCGCGGGCTTTTCCTCAGAGGCGGGGGCTTCGGGCTCCTCCGCGGATTTTAAATCCTCCGCTTCCGGCAGCTTGGGGGCCTCCGCGGCGGTGCGCAGCTCAACTACCTCAGTGGTCCCGTTTTCCAGGGCGGAAGCCAGCTCGTCGGCGCTGAGTTCTTTTTCTGCAAGCTCTGTGCTGCCAACGCTTACATTGGCAAGCTCCGCAGAGCGGTTTCTATGGTCTACAATATCCAGCACAAAAGCGTGCTGCTGCGCACTTTTGTTAATGCCTACGGCGATCACCTGACGAGTGACGGGGTCCACCGCCGCAATGGCCTGGCAGCTTTCACATCCAAGATCCTCGTGATCGTAAAAAGCAACCAGCAGCTTGCCTTCCAGCTCCCTCAGGATCTGCTCTTTCAGCATGGCACTGCCAAAAGGAAGATCCAGCTTTTCCGCATAGGGAACCAGCGCTCTGTCCAAAAGCACTTCAACCGTGGTGTTCCGGGACAGAACATCCTCTACCGTAATCGCCGCGGAACTCTCCTCGGCAGGTTCTTCGGCAGGCTCACCGGTCATTTTGTCATTTTCATCGGAGTAGACTACCGCGCCAGCCACCTGAACTTCATCGGAAGCGGGCCCTTCCGCAAGTTTTTCCTCCGCGGGGGCCTCGGGCTCCTCTGCGGGGGCTTTGGGCTCCTCTGCGGGGGCCTCGGGCTCCTCTGCGGAAGTCTCAGGCTCCTCTGCGGAAGTCTCAGGCTCCTCTGCGGAAGTCTCAGGCTCCTCTGCGGGGGCCTCGGGCTCCTCTGCGGAAGTCTCAGGCTCCTCTGCGGAAGTCTCAGGCTCCTCTGCGGGGGCCTCGGGCTCCTCTGCGGAAGTCTCAGGCTCCTCTGCGGAAGTCTCAGGCTCCTCTGCGGGAGTCTCAGGCTCCTCTGCGGGCTCTTCCACAATAGAAGGAGCCGCTTTTTCAAAGGAGTATACCACCAGAGCCTCATCCAGATTCTGTTCCAAGATCTCCTCAAGCTTCTCCTCTTCCACCGTCAGAACGTGGGTGTGAGAGCCGCTCTCCCCCTGGACGGGCATCGTCTCGGCGGCGGAAGCCACCGGGCTGATGCTCAGAACCATCGCCAGCACCAGGGAAATGAAATTGATCCAGTTTCTCTTCTTCATCGTCCATATCTCCTTACTCATCCGGATTTAGCACGAAACCTCAAATATCCTGCATCCTGTTTCCCACTCTGCCCGTATGACAACAGACCGGGCTCCTCGGTTTTTATCTTGTTTTCACTTTAACATGCTCTTATCACACCGCAGTCACAAAATGCAGTTTTTTTTAATAATTTTAAAAAAACAAAAACAAAACGAGGTGCAGCTTTTTCGTCAGCGCCCTCGTTTTGGTATATATCACAAATTCATTTGTCGTTTTTTGGTTTAAATTCAAAATTCTCGGAATAGTCCACAATTTCCGTACGCCGTCCGGTCACAATAATACGGTGCAGCGTTGTCCCTATAGGGTCGCAGGAGGTCAGCGTAACGCAGGGATAACCTTTGCTTTGGATCACGCTCCAGTCATTGGGCTCCACAATTTCCGTCTTTTCATACTCATAGACGTATACCTTCCCCTGATACACCAGGTAGATCAGGTCGCCCTCTTCTATGGTATCGATCGCGTAAAAATGAGAGCCGTAAATGTCCCTGTGCCCGGCAATACTCACATTGCCGTCCTCCCCCTCACTTGGCACCTGGGCGTATTCATACAGGCCCGGCCCGTTTTTGAGCGTTTCATAGTCAGTCCCGTTCTGCACTGTCACCTCAAGCTCCAGCTTGGGGATCACAAGCATCAGGTCCTCCGCCCGGTAGTTCCGCCGCTGAGCTGTGATGACCAACTTCCCCTCCGGGATTTGCCCCGTGCCTACGGCGCCGCTCTGCGGCATTTTGCTGTACTGATAATCTCTCCAAAGAGGGATCAGCACCGCCGCAAACAAAAGCAGCGCCCCTGCCCCCAACAAAAAATTCCCCAGTTTTTTATTTTTCATCCCTGCTCGTCCCTCCGCCTTCCGTCAAAAATCTCCCGCGCAGCTCCCGGGATATGACTTTTTTCTTCCCCGATGCATAATCGAAACACACTAAAACGTCCCTTGCCCCGCCGCCAGCTCCCCTTTTCCGTTTAAAACGCGGTGGGAAAGGGTCAGGCTGGTATTCCCGGTTTTTTCAAGCATAGTCTGCACCAAAGCTTCATCCGGATAAAACAGAGGCATCCGGTACTCGCAGCTGACAGAGGCAAGAATAGGGCCGGAGCCGTCCTCTGTCTGATAGGGCATCATCTCCATCTGTTCACACCAGCGCACCCGTGCCGTCTGTATGTACCGCAAAATCGCCAGATTGTTGACGTGTCCCATATAGTCCAGCTCGCTTCAGTCGGCCTGTATTTTCTTGCAAAGCGTTTCAACGGCTTCTCCTCTTTCCTGAATACCACAGTGCCGCCGTCAGCTGTCCGACGCTTTTTCCGGTTTCCCGGGTATCACCACCAGGTGCGGGTAGGGGAAGCTTTCCCCCAGGCGGTCAAATTCCTCCTTTACCGCAAGGCGCATCCCGCGTTCCACCGCCCACTGCTGCAGCGGCTTTACTTTGCAGAAAACACCAATCTCCACCGAGGATTCTCCCAGGGCGGTGACCCCCGTCACAGAGGGCATGTCCTCCAAAAGCTCCCCATGCTCCTCCCCATAGCGCTTGACCGCCCGGTCGATGATCTCCATCGCCGCCCGGGTATCCGCCTCGTAAGCGGTGGATACCGTGATGGAAGCGCTGTAACAGCCGCGGGTATAGTTGATCACCCGACTGATGGAACCGTTGGGGATAATGATCTGATCCCCCTTCAGAGACCGGAGATAGGTCACCCGAATCGCCGTGGCCTCCACAGTGCCCTCCACATCATCGATCTTCACATAATCCCCCACGGAAAACTGGTTTTCAAACATGATAAAAAAGCCGGTCACCAGGTCCTTCACCAGGTTCTGGGCGCCGAAGCCGATGGCCAGGCTTCCGATCCCGGCGGTGACCAGCAGGTTGTTGATGGTCTGTCCGAAACCGAACTGCCGCAGAATCAGCAGCAGCGCCACAAAATAGATCAGATACCGGGAGGCGCTGCGCAGCAGGGTCATCATGGTGTCGGAGCGTTTTTTTTGAGGCTCGCTCAGACGCAGGTTCCCCTTTTGGATGGCCCTCCCGGTAAAGGAAGAGACCGCCTGCAGAGCAAACTTTGCGATCAGAAGGATCACCGCCGTGACCAAAAGGTTCCAGAGAATGTTCCCGCCGTTCTGCATAAGCCCCTGCCACAGCTCCCGAAGCTTGCCGACCAGCTGCTCGCCGATAGAGAGCGGCGCCTCTGTATCTAAAAAGAACAAGGTCATTTCCCCTTTCCAAAGTGAAAAACGCGCCGCCCTACATGAGAGGCGCAAACACCCGCAGCACCTCCTGGAACAGGCGCATGAACCAACTGTTTTTGCAGTCCTCCAGGGTGATCTCCTGGCAGATCTCCAGTGTTTTAAGGTAATCCTCCTTCACCGCCGCCACCGCGGAGCTGCCGTACATCCATACTCCGCACTCAAAATGCAGGTACAGGCTGCGAAAATCCAGGTTGATGGTACCCACCGTGGCGGTCCTGTCGTCGGAGACAAAAGTTTTGGAATGAAGGAAGCCCTTGGAGTATTCATATACCCTTACGCCGGATTGGATCAGCTCCCGGTAATAGGAGCGCGTGGTCAGGTGCACCAGGCGCTTGTCCCAGCGGTGCGGTGTGACGATGCGCACATCCACCCCGCTTTTGGCCGCCAGGCGCAGGGCCGAGAGCATATTGTCATCCACAATCAGGTAAGGGGTGTTGATGTAAAGGTAATCCCTCGCCCCGTTTATCATCTGCAGATATACGTGTTCGCCCACATTTTCCGCATCCATAGGGCTGTCGGCGTAGGGCTGCACATATCCGTCCGACGGCACAGCACAGGGCTCCTCCCGCCAGGGGCGGTAGGCCTCGTAGTCGGTCTGTGTCCTGCGGCAGAGGTCCCACATCTGCAAAAACATCATCGTCATGCTCCAGGCGGCCTCCCCCTTCAGCATGATCGAGGCGTCTTTCCAGTGGCCGTATTTTTCAAAGGCATTGATATACTCGTCCGCCAGGTTCACGCCTCCGGTGAAAACCACCTTGCCGTCGATGGAGGCGATCTTTCGGTGGTCCCTGTTGTTCTGAATGGCCGAAAGCACCGGCCGGAAGGGGTTAAACACCACACACTGGATCCCCATGGATTCCAGCTTTTTCTGGTACCCCGCGGGGAGGATCAAGAAGCAGCCCATGTCGTCGTACATCACCCGTACCTCCACTCCACTGGCCGCCTTGCGCCGGAGGATCTGCAGAACGGCATCCCACATAACGCCCTCCTGCACGATGAAATACTCCAAAAAAATATATTTTTCCGCCTTTTCCAGTTCCTCAAGCAGACGGCGGAATTTCTCCTCCCCCGGCGTCAGATATTCCGTGGCGGTACGGCGGTAAAGCGGAAAGCCCGCGTAACCCTGAAGGTAACGCACCTGGTGCGCATATTCCGGGGCTTCCTCCAAAAAGCTTTTCATCGTCTCGCCGTCCTGGGTCAAAAAAGGCCGGGCGCGCTCCCGTGTCTTTTCAATTTCCCTTTTATACCACCGGGCGGAGGACTGACGGGCAAACAGCAGGTAAAAAAGGCCGCCCACAACGGGAACAGAAAGGATCAGAAAGATCCAGGTAAGCTTATAGGCGGGCTTTTCTTTTTTGTTGATGATGGAGACAGCCACCAAAATGCTGATGAGAGAGCAAAGCCCGCTGATCAGCGAGGACCGGCGTCCGCCCAAAATAATGAGATAAATCCAAAGCGACAGCTGCATCAAAATAAGCAGCGCCACCATAACTCTTCTGCGCAGAAGCGCTCTCACCCATTTTTTCTGCAAACTTTCTTCCCCTCCCCCCGCAAGGTCCCGGCCGGAACGCCCTGGATATTCTTCGGTTATTGTACCACAAAAAGGGGGAATCACACAATATTTTGGGGCAGAAAGACGCGGGGCAAGGAATGTATCCTTCTCTTCCCGAAGGCTCAGGCTTGAATTTTTATTTTTAAAAGGCAGGCTTTCGCCGGAGCCCGTAAAGGCCATGGAGCCCCGGGCCACATCTGAGGCCGATGTTTCGGCATCTGTCCCCGGGGCCCTTATGCGGGCGGCATCCAAAGCTCAAAAAACAGGGTCCGGAGGTTTCTCCGGGCCCTGCCGCAAAAGCTATAAAAAAGGCCATGTGGGCCGTCCCCGGCCCACATAGCCTTAAAAATCAAAGCGCGCGCCTGCAGACAGCGGGCGGGCGTAAATTTTACGCCGCGTCGCTTCCGGAGGAGCTCTCCGCTTCGCCGTCTGCGCCAGAGCTGCCGGAAGAAGCGCTCAGATCCAGCTGTTCCCCGCTCTCCCGAATCGCCACGATGTTATAACCGTTCTTTACTTTTTTCAGCTCATAGATCATGGTCTTATCGGGCTCCGGCTCGTAGGTGTTCCCCTCAAAATCCGTCTCCCACAGGCTTCCCGGCGGAATATAATCCACCAACAGCGTATAGGTATTGCCCTTTTTGGTGATCTTCTGCACCCGGGGCTTATACTGCCACACCTGGCCGTCCGCCGGGACACTGTAGGTGTTCTGTTCCTCATTATAAACGTAGTTCATCTCAAAACTCAGGATAGACTTGTGCTCCACCTTGATGTCGCTGCCGAAAAGCCGGGCCGCGTAGACGTCCACATCGCTCACCGGCACCACCAACATCCCGCTCTCATCGTAGGTGTATTTGGTGCGGTTGTCCAGCAGCGCCGCCCACAGGGAGGATTTCAGCACCATCTCCGGGTCTGCGTCCGCCGGGGACTCAAAGGTCACCGGGTCAAACATCAGCACCGGCAGGATAAAGCTCTCAAACTTCTGCTTTTCTTTGGTGTTGTCCATGATCGCCGCCGTCAGGTGGACGCTCATCACAGCCACAGCCACCAGCCCAATGGCCGCCAGCAGGAGAAAAAGCCCTCCAAAGGGCGCCGCATATCGATATTTTTGATGGCGTTCCCGTGTGCGTTTCAGGTTGTTGTCCATTTGGAAATCCCCCTTGTCAGCGGGTCTGCCCGCTCCCTTTTATAATATACTGGTAGGTCGTCATCTCCCGCAGGCCCATGGGCCCCCGGGCATGGAGCTTCTGAGTGGAGATGCCGATCTCCGCCCCAAAGCCAAACTCTCCGCCGTCGGTGAACCGGGTGGAGGCGTTGACATACACCGCCGCCGAATCCACCTGAGAGGTAAACAGCTGGCTGTGCCCGTAGTTTTCCGTCACAATGGCCTCGCTGTGGCCGG
Organism: Oscillospiraceae bacterium; assembly: GCA_022768545.1. Taxonomy (GTDB): domain Bacteria; phylum Bacillota; class Clostridia; order Oscillospirales; family Ruminococcaceae; genus JALELV01. The sequence continues at coordinate 3,621 of JALELV010000097.1, read as the reverse complement.
TGGAATACCGCCGGATGTGGGAGATGGCCTCCTCGAGGTTCTCCACCACCCGCACCGCAAGCTTGTAGTCCAGGTATTCCGTGGCCCAGTCCTCCTCCGAGGCAGCCGCCGTGCCAGGCAGGATCCGGCAGGTCTCCGGGCAGCCATACAGGGTGACGCCTGCCTCCCGCAGGGCCTGCCCCGCCATAGGCAGAAAGCGCCCGGCCACATCCCGGTGCACCAGCAGGGTCTCCGCGGCGTTGCACACCGAAGGGCGCTGGGCCTTGGCGTTGACGATGATCCGCACCGCCATGTCCAAATCGGCATCGCTGTCCACATAGACATGGCAGTTCCCTGTCCCGGTCTCTATCACCGGCACCGTGGCGTTCTGCACCACCGCGCGGATAAGCCCCGCCCCGCCCCGGGGGATCAGCACATCCAGTACACCGTTTAGCCGCATCATCGCAGCGGCAGTTTCCCGGGATGTATCCTCCAGCAGCAGCACGCAGTCCGCCGGAAGGCCCGCCCGTTCCACCGCCCGGGCCATCACCCGTGCGAGCTCCAGGTTGGAACAGATGGCCTCGCTGCCGCCCCGGAGCAGGCACACATTGCCGGATTTTAAGCACAGGGCCGCAGCATCCACCGTCACATTGGGGCGGGCCTCAAAGATGATGCCCACCACTCCCATGGGCACCCTCTTTTTTAAGATCTCCAGCCCGTTGGGCCGGGTGTACCCCTCCAGGATCTCGCCCACCGGGTCCGGCAGGGCGATGATCTGCTCCACGCCACGGGCCATGTCATCCACCCGCCGCTGTGTCAGGGAGAGACGATCGACCAGCGCCTCGCTCATACCCTTCTCCCGGGCGCGGGCCACATCCCGGGCGTTGGCCGCCAGGATGTCATCCGTGTGCTCCTGCAGCGCCGCGGCGATCTGCCCCAATGCCTCGTTCTTCTGCCCCGTGGGGGCGCTGCGAAGTGTCACCGAGGCCTCTTTGGCCCGGGCCCCCAGCTGCTGCAATGTACTCACGCTTTTCGCTCCTTTCCGTGAAAACAGGTCCCGACCGGCTCCCCATCCAGAAGCCGGTAGAGGATCTCCGGGTCGGAGCCGTTTACAATCGCCATCTCCACGCCGGCGGGACAGGCGATCTGCGCCGCGTGGAGCTTGGTCACCATTCCCCCGGTACCGCGGCTGGAGCCCACTCCCCCCGCCAGCGCCAGGGTCTCGCCGGTCACCTCGTCCACCTCCGGGATCAGCTTCGCCTCCGGGTTTTTGCGGGGGTCTCCGTCGTACAGGCCGTCGATATCGCTCATGATGACCAAAGCGTCCGCCTCCGCCAGTACCGCCACCATGGCGGAGAGGGTGTCGTTGTCGCCGAACTCGATCTCCTCCACCGCCACGGTGTCGTTTTCGTTCACCACAGGGATGACTCCCATCTCCAGAAGGCGGCGGAAGGTATTGACGCAGTTTTCCTTGCGCTGCGGCAGCTCCACCACATCCCGGGTCAGCAGCACCTGGGCCACTGCGTGGTTGTACTCGGAAAAAAGCTTGTCGTAAAGGTACATCAGCTCACACTGGCCCACCGCCGCGGCCGCCTGTTTGGAGGGTGTATCCTGCGGGCGCTGGGAAAGGCCCAGCTTGCCCACTCCCACGCCGATGGCACCGGAAGAGACCAGAATAATATCCCGGCCGGAATTTTTGAGGTCCGCCAGCGTTTTGACAAACCTCTCCAGGCGGCGGATATTGATAAGCCCCGTCCCGTGGGTCAGGGTGGAGGTACCTACTTTGACGACGATCTTTTTTGCTTTGGCAAAACAGCTCATATCGCACACATCCTTATATGCGCCTCTCCGGGCAAAAATACTCAAGCTTTATTGTATCCCACATCTCCGCCCTTGGCAACCCGAAAATAAAGGCGGGAAGATGTGTTTTTAAAAACAGGCAGGGCAGCTTTGCCGCCCCGCCCGTTTTTTATTCCTGCTCTGCGGCCGCCGTCGCCGGTTCGGGCCGAAGTTTCTCCACGCGGATCTTCCGGATACGCTGGTCATCCATCTCCAGCACCGTCACCAGGAAGCGCCCCCACCGGAAGGATTCTCCCTCTTCGGGCAGGTGTTCCAGCTCATCCAGGACCCAGCCTCCCACGGAGTTGCAGTCCCACTCCCCGCGGTCGCGCCCGGCCACCTTCTCCATAAAGTCTTCCACATCGGTGTCTCCGCTCACCTCAAAGACGCCGGGGGCCGGAGAGACAATATCCTGGGTCACCTCGTCGTCCTCGTCGTAGATATCCCCCACCAGTTCCTCCAGGATGTCCTCCATAGTCACGATGCCCTGGGTTCCGCCGTAATCGTCGGTGACCACCGCCAAGTGCTGGTGGGTGCGTTTGAGGTCGTTGAGCACGGCAGAAAGCTTTTTGGAGCGGTGCACAAAGATACAGGGGCGCATCAGCCCCCGCACAACAACCTGCTCTCCCCGGGCTATGCAGGCCAGCACATCTTTGGCCTGCAGCAGGCCGATGATGTGATCGGTGGTGTGCTCGTACACCGGGTAGCGGGAGTAGCCCTCCTGCAGGACATACTCGATCACCTCGCGGACATCGTCCTCCACATCCACGGCAGACATATCCACCCGGGGGATCGCCACCTCCTGCACCGCAGTCTCGTCAAACTCCAGGGCGGAGCGCACCAGCTCGCTCTCCTGCTTTTCCAGCACGCCCTCGCTCTCAATGGTGTCCACAATGTATTTGAGCTCCTCCTCCGTGGCGTAGGGACGGTCGTCCCCCCGGCGCAGCCGCGCCACCACCCAGTTCTGGAACTTCAAAAAGACAGCCACCACAGGGGTAAGCAGAAGGATCACGGCATTCATCACCCGGGCTACAGCCATGGAGATAGCCTCGCTTTTCTCCTTTGCCACGGTTTTGGGCAGGATCTCACCAAAAATCAAGATCACGACGGTCATCACCGCCGTGGAGATCACCGGCCCGTAGGCGGGGGAATAGATGGAAAACAGCACCGTCCCCAGGGAGGACGCGGCGATATTCACCACGTTGTTCCCCACCAGGATGGTGGAAAGGGTGCGGTCGTAGCTCTCTGAGATTTTCAGCGCCAATTTCGCCTTCGCGCTCCCCTCGTCGGAAAGCGCCTTCATCCGGATCTTATTGAGCGACAGAAACGCCGTCTCTGACGCGGAAAAAAAGGCGGAACAGGCCACCAGGGCAGCCAGGATCAGATAGATACACCATTGGGGAAGGTCCAAAACAGTTCAACTCCATCATATCATACTTCCGGCCCGGCAGCTTCTGCGGCGGACCAGTTCTGTTTATTGTAGCAAATATCCGCGCGCCGCGCAAGAAAAACACAGAAAGTTCATAAACGCCTGCGCAGCGGCGCTCACACAAGGCGGAAAGCGGCGGCGGAGAAGCATCTCCGCCGCCGCTTTTGTTTGGCATGTTATCCCTCTGCCGCGGCTCCGGAGGCCTGGGAGAGCTTACGCTGCCTGACCTCTTCCATCATATGTGCAACGTCCTTTTCCCGCAGTTTGTAAAACACTGCCATGATAACCAGCATTGCCGCCATTCCGGCTGCGGGGAGCAAACAGAAGAGATTGAAAATTCCGTTTAAAGCCCGCGGAGTCTGTTCTGCGTTGGC